>CBIHMN010000248.1:0-3827 GCA_966211005.1 uncultured Arenimonas sp. | reverse complement strand
AGGTTCGCCGGCGGCGATTCGGCTTCCTCCAGCACGCCGTCGACGCGGTAGCGCACCTTGAGCCGGTTCTCGAACGGTTCGATGTGGATGTCGGACGCGCGCAGTTCGACGGCGCGCTGGATCACCAGGTTCACGAGGCGGATGACCGGCGCTTCCGACGCGAGGTCGCGCAGCTGTTCGACGTCGGCCTCGTCACCGCTGGCGTCGTCGCCGAGGTTCTCGACGATCGCGCCCATCGCGCTGCGGCCGCTGCCGTAATACCGTTCCAGCAGGTCGGCGATCTCGGCGCGCAGGCCCACCTTCACGCGCACGACGCGACCGGTGGCCAGCGCGACCGCGTCCGCGGCGTAGGGGTCCTGCGGCTCGGCGACGAGCAGGTCGACATGCGCGTCGTCCTCGCCGACCGGACACACCGCCAGCTGCTTCAGGAAGCGCAGCGACAACGCGATGCCGGCCGGCGGCGCGTCGGGGCAGTCCTTCGCCGCCAGCAGCGGCAGGTCCAGCACCTCCGCGGCGGCCTCGGCCATGTCGCGCTCGGACACCATGCCCAGCCGCACCAGCAGCGCCGACAGCGAGCCGCCGGCTTCGGCGTGCAGGCGCTGGGCGCGGACCAGGTCGGCGTCCTTCAGCCGGCCGCGCGCGGACAGCGCGGCGGCGATGCGGCTGTCGGCGGTTTCGGCGATGTTGTTCAGTTCCGCGGCCACGGGCGGCTCCGGGGGATCAGGGCCGGAATCTAGCAGTTTTGGCACCGCGGTCGACGAACCTGAACCCTTCCGGCGCCGTCTCCGGCAACCGCATCAGCGGCTTCACCCGCAGCCGCGACGGCGGCATCCACGGCATCTATTCGAGCAACGTCGACGAGGCCGACGGTTTCGTCGCTTCGGGAAAGGCCAGCCCTCGGGCCCTCGCGGGAGAACCTGCCGGTCAGGTCCCGCTGCTTTCGCGAGTGGCCGACCACGCGGCGAACACCGCCTCGATCACCGCCCGCTCCCCGGCTTTCCAGAAACGCGTGCGCTCGCGCAGCGTGTCGAGCCTGCGCCAGCGCGGATCCGCTTCCGCGGCGCGGTCGTACCACGCGATCGCCACAGCCTGTTCGCCGAGCTGCCAGTAGCCGACCGCGTAGGTGTATGGCTGCCAGAAAGGGCGTCCGCCGTGCAGGCGTATCGACGCCTCCCAGTAGTCGAGCGCGGCGCGCGCGTCGCCGCGGTTGAAGGCCGACCAGCCGAGCGACCACGCGGCGCGACGCGCCACTTCCGGCACGCCGGCGCCCGCTTTCAGCGCGCGCTGGAAATCCGCGTCGCCGAGCGCCACATCGCCGGCGGCGTGGCGCAGGTAGCCCCGCTGGATGAGGGCCGCGACATGGTTCGGCCGGGAGCGCAGCGTGCGGTCGAGCTGCAGCCGCAGCGCCGCGTTTCTTCCGGGGGGAGCGTGGAACCCCACGGCGGCCGGATCGGAATCGGCATAGGTCGCACCCGGCGCCGGAAGCGACGCGTCGGGCGGGGCTGTCTGCGCAGGCGCGGCGACGGCGACAGGCGCGGGCTCTTCCGCCTCGACACGCCCGGGCATCGCCAGCAGCACGCCGAGCGCGAATACGGCATGTGCGCGCCTCACGTCAGCCCACCCATGCCCGCGCGTTGCGGAACATCCGCAGCCACGGCGAATCCTCGCCCCACTGCGGCGGGTGCCAGCTCATCTGCAACGTGCGGAACACGCGTTCCGGGTGCGGCATCATCAATGTCGCGCGGCCGTCGCGGCTGGTGAGCGCGGTGATGCCGTCCGGCGAGCCGTTCGGGTTCGCCGGATAAGACGTCGCGACGCGGCCATGGCCGTCGACGAATCGCGCGGCGACCAGCGCTTCACCGGCGTGCGCGTCGGCGTCGAAGCACGCGCGGCCCTCGCCGTGCGCGACCACCACCGGAATGCGCGAACCGGCCATCCCCGCGAACAGGATCGACGGTGACTCGACGATCTCGACCTGCGCCAGCCGCGCCTCGTACTGCTCGCTGCGATTGCGCAGGAAGCGCGGCCAGTGGTCGGCGCCCGGCACCAGCGACTTCAACTGCGACATCATCTGGCAGCCGTTGCAGACGCCGAGGCTGAACGCGTCGTCGCGGGCGAAGAAGCGCGCGAACTGGTCGCGCACGTCCGGGCGTTCGAGGATCGACGTGGCCCAGCCGCGACCGGCGCCCAGCACGTCGCCGTAGCTGAAGCCGCCGCACGCGGCGAGTCCCTTGAAGTCCGCGAGGGCGACGCGGCCGTCGAGCAGGTCGGACATGTGCACGTCGACGGCGGTGAAACCCGCGCGGTCGAACGCCGCCGCCATCTCGACGTGGCCGTTGACGCCCTGCTCGCGCAGGATCGCGACGCGCGGCCGCGCGCCGCCGGCGATGTACGGCGCGGCGACGTCCTGCGCCGGGTCGAACGTCAGCGTCGGCGACAGGCCCGGATCGGCGAAGTCGAGGCGCGCGTCGCGTTCGGCGTCGGCGCCGGCCGGATCGTCGCGCATCGCCTGGATCGCATGCGTCGTTTCCCACCATGCGCCGAACAGTTCCTGCCAGCTCCATTCGGCCAACGCCTGGCCGCCGGCGGACACGCGCACGACCGGCGCGGTGCTCGCGCGGCCGATGCGCTGCGCGCAGTGCGTCAGCGAATGCCGGTTCACGAGGTCGGCGAACGCGGCGCGGTCCTCCGCGGCCACCTGCACGACCGCACCGAGTTCCTCGTTGAACAGCGTCGTGAACGGGTCCTCGCCCCAGCCGTCGAGCACGAGGTCGAGCCCGCAGTGCGACGCGAACGCCATTTCGCACAGCGTGGCGAAAACGCCACCGTCGGACCGGTCGTGGTACGCCAGCAGCAGGCCGGCCTCGCGCGCATCGCCGATCAGCTCGAAGAACGCGCGCAGGCAGGACGCGTCGTCCAGGTCCGGGCAGGCGCCGGCGAAACCGCCATGCACCTGGGCGAGGATCGAACCGCCCATCCGGCGCTGGCCCGCGCCGAGCCCGATCAGCCACAGTTCCGCGTCGGCGGTGCGGTCGAGCACCGGCACCAGCGTCGCGCCGGCATCGGCGACGCGCGCGAACGCGGTGACCACGAGCGACACCGGCGACACCGAGGCCTGCGGGCCTTCCGGCGCCTGCCACTGCGCCTGCATCGACAGCGAATCCTTGCCGACCGGAATGCTGATGCCCAGTTCCGGGCACAGTTCCATCCCGACCGCGTGCACCGCGTCGAACAGCAGCGCGTCCTCGCCCGGATGCGAGGCGGCGGCCATCCAGTTCGCCGACAGTTTCACTTCCGACAGCGACGCCACCGGCGCCGCCGCGAGATTGGTGATCGCCTCGCCGACCGCCATGCGCGCCGACGCGGCGGCGTCCAGCAGCGCCAGCGGCGTGCGTTCGCCGAGCGCCATCGCTTCGCCGGCGCGCCCGCTGAAACCGGTCAGCGTGACCGCGACGTCGGCCAGCGGCAGCTGCCACGGCCCGACCATCTGGTCGCGCGAACACAGGCCGCCGACGGTGCGGTCGCCGATCGTGACGAGGAAGTTCTTCGCCGCGACGGTCGGGTGCGCCAGCACCTTCAGGCCGGCGGTGCGCAGATCGAGCGCCGCGACGTCGAGCCGCGGCCAGCGCGTCGCCGGCGTGCGCTGCGTGTCGCGGTGCATCTTCGGCGACTTGCCGAACAGCACGTCCATCGGCAGGTCGATCGGCAGCGAGCCGTCGGGCGCGCGCAGCACCAGCCGTTCTTCGGCGGTGGCGTGGCCGACGACGGAAAACACCGCGCGCTCCCGGCGGCAGATCGCCTCGAACTCGTCGACGCGGTCGGCGGCG
>CBIHMN010000247.1:0-3889 GCA_966211005.1 uncultured Arenimonas sp. | reverse complement strand
GTACGATCCCGTCGTCCGCAAGCACGTGATGTACAAGGAAGGCAAGATCAAGTGAGCCGCGCAGCGGCTCACGCGTAGGAGCGGCTCCAGCCGCGAACCGCTTTCCCGTTCACTGGAAAACCCGCCCGAGTGGCGGGTTTTTCTTTTCCCGCAGCGTCACCCCGCCGGCAAATCCAGCACCGCCACCAGCCCCGGCGCGCCCGCGTGCAGTGCCAGCCGGCCGCCGTAGCCCTCGGCGACATCGCGCACGATGGCGAGACCGAGACCGCTGCCGGGCGTGCGTTCGTCGAGGCGCACGCCGCGCGCCGGCAATGCGTCCAGCGAATCCGCCGGCAGCCCCGGCCCGTCGTCGCTCACCGTCAGCCGACAGCGCTCGGCCTGCGCGTCCACATCGACATGCACGCGCGACGACGCCCACTTGCCGGCGTTGTCCAGCAGGTTGCCGAGCATCTCTTCGAGATCCTCGCGACTGCCGGCGAATACGGCGTCCACCGCGGTCGCGGCGCGCTCGAACCGGACGCCGCGGCCGGCGTGCACACGCGCCATCAGCGCCAGCAGCGCGTCCACCACCGGCTGCACCGGCGTGCGCGCACGGGTGTCGGCCGCGACGCCGCGACCGAGGTGGCGGTCGATCGACGCCTGCATCCGCGCCACCTCCGCCTGCACGCGCGCCGCCAGCTCGGGCCCCGGCCGTTCGGCTTCCATCGACAGCACCGCGAGCGGCGTCTTCAGCGCATGCGCGAGATCCTGCGCGGCGGTGCGCGCGCGGCGCACCGAGCGGTCGTGGTGTTCGAGCAGTTCGTTCAGATGCGTCGCGAGCGGCGCCACTTCGGAGGGCAGGCCGGCGGCCGGGAAGCTCGCGGTCTCGCCGCGGCGCACGCGCGCGGCGATCTGCGCGAGCGCGGTCAGCGGCCGCAGCGCGAAGCCGACCTGCAGCGCCAGCAATGCCAGCAGTGTCACCGCCACGAGGGCCACCGCGCCGCCGGCGAGCAGGCGGAATTCGGCCGTTTCGGCGCTGAGGCCGGCGCGATCGGCGGCGACGGCGAACATCACGGGCGTTTCCGAGTCGGGGAACTCCACCGCCTGCGCGAGCACGCGCAGCGTCGTGTCGCGCGGCCCGGGCGTTTCGAAGGCCTGCGCCGGCCCCGGGCCGGAAGACGAGGGCAGCTCGAGCCGCGCATCCCAGAGCGAGCGGGACTGGAACTGCCGATCGCCGGCGACCACGCGCCAGTAATGGCCCGAGTACAGCTGCGCGAACTGCGGGTCGCCCGGCTCCGCCTGCAGCATGAACCGGCCGCTCTCGTCGACCTCGCCCATCGCGATCAGCGTCCGCAGTTCCTCGGCGAGCATCCGGTCGAACGCGCGTTCGCTGGCGGCGGCGAAGGCCTGGCCGAGCCACAGCGCCACCGCGAGCGACGCCAGCAGCACGCCGACGCCGCCCGCGAGCAGCAGACGCAGCCTCAGCGAACGGCGATCCATCACGGCCCGTCGACCAGTCGGAAACCCTTGCCGCGCTCCGTGACCAGCCGGGCGGCGCCGATCTTGCGGCGGATACGGCCGATGAGCACGTCCAGCGCATTGGAATCCGGGTCGATGCCCTGTTCGTAGACGTGTTCGCCGAGTTCGCCGCGACTCACCACGGCGTCGCCGCGATGCATCAGGTAGGCGAGGATGCGGTGTTCCTGCGCGGTCAGCGACAGCGGCTCGCCGCGCAGCGTGAACCGGCCGGCGTTGTCGTCCAGCGCGAGCGCGCCGCGCACGAGCTGCGGGTGCGCGTGGCCGCCGCTGCGTCGGATCAGCGCGCGCAGCCGCAACACCAGTTCTTCGGTGGCGAAGGGTTTCACCAGGTAGTCGTCGGCACCGGCGTCGAAGCCGGCGAGCTTGTCGTGCCAGCGGCCGCGCGCGGTCAGCACGATCACCGGCAATCGCACGCCGTTGCCGCGCCACGCATCGAGCACGGCCAGGCCGTCCATGCCGGGCAGGCCGATGTCGAGCACGGCGGCGTCGTAGCTCTCGGTCTGGCCCCGGAACTCCGCATCGACGCCGTCGGCGGCGTGGTCGACCGCATAGCCGGCTTCGGTCAGCGCGGCCGCGAGCCGGTGCGCCAGGCCGGCGTCATCCTCGGCGAGGAGCACGCGCATCAGGGCTTCTCGACCTCGACTTCGAGCAGCGCGCCGGTGCGCGCGTCGTATTCGAGTTCGCGAATCACGCCGTCGTCGCCGAGGATCTCCACTTCGTACTCGCCGCGTTCCAGCTCGATCTCGAGCACCGTGCCGGCGTGGCGGCGCTGCGCATCGGCGAGCACGCCTTCCAGCGGCACCATGTCGCCGCGCTCGACCGCGGCACGCACGCGTTCGTAGTCGCGCTGCGACAGCGCCGCGGCCGCGGTCGACGGCGGTGCGGGCGATGGCGACGGTTGCGGCACCGGCGCGGCCGCGGGCGTCGTCGCCCGGTCACGCACGGGCCCCGCGACGAACCATGCGCCGGCGAAACCGATCGCCGCCAGGCCGGCGAGCAGAAGGGCGGTGCGTGCGCGCATGGGCGGCAGGATGCCGCACATCCCTAACAGACGGGTGAACGACCACCTCATAGGCGCGTCATGCGGGATGCGGATAGTGGCGCCACCGGATCCACCCACCCCTGACGGAGAAACGCCATGACCCTGACCCTGATCCCCCTGCTCGCCGCGCTGGCCAGCGCCGGCCCCGCCGACATCGCCGCCACGCTGCAGGCCGCCGGTTACGCCGAAGTCCGCGAGGTCGAGTACGACGACGGCCTGTGGGAAGCCGAGGTCCGCCGCGCGAACGGCCTGTGGGGCGAAGTCGCCGTCGATCCCGCGAACGGCGAAGTGTTCGACGCGCAGTCGCCGCGCGCGCTGATCGAACTGCCCGCGGTGCTCGCCGCGATCGAACAGGCCGGTTACCGCCAGGTCCACGACATCGATCGCGACGGCGCGCTGTGGGACGCCGACGCGTACGACCGTGACGGGCAGCGCGTGGAACTGCGCATCAGCGGCTACGACGGCCGGATCGTCACCGTCCAGCCCGACAGCGACGACTGATCGTCACCGGTCGGTTTCACCAGACCGCCGACAGGCCGAGCTGCCAGCGTCGCCCCGGGGCCGGTTCGAAGAACCGGCCATTGCCTTCGTTGACGATCACCGAGCCGACCGTCTCGCGGTCGAGCAGGTTGTCGACGCGCGCGAATACGCGCCACGCCGGCGCGGTGCCGAAGCGGTGTTCGACGCCGGCGTCGATCAGCACATACCCGGGGGCGGTGGCGCTGTTGCGGTCGTCGACATGCACCGCGGAGTTGCCCCGCGCCTCCAGCAGCACGTCGGTGTCGGCGCGCGCGCGCCAGCGCAGGCCGACCCAGCCGGTATGCCGCGCGAGACCGGGAATCCACGCGCCTTCGCGCACGCGCAGGTCGTCGCCGCTGCACGGCGGCGTCGCGCACGTGCCGAAATCCTCGCGGTAGCGCGCATCGAGCCACGTGTAGGCGGCGGCCACGTCCCAGCGCGCGCCGAGCGGCATCGACAGCGAGAATTCCGCACCTCGTCGCCGCGTGCGGCCGGCATTGTCGTAGTAACTGCGACCGCCCTGGTTCGCGACCACCACCAGCTCGTCGCGTGTCGACGCACCGAACAGCGCGACGCCGAAACGCGCCTCGCCTCGCGTCGCGCGCAGCCCGAGTTCGGCATGACGGCTCCGCGCCGGCCGCAGCGAGTCGTCGAGCCCGGTGCCGCCGTCGAGGCGATACGCCAGCTCGGCGAACGTCGGCGTCTCGAAGCCGCTGCCGGCGTTGGCGTACACCGACACGGCATCGCTCGCCCGGAACAGCACGCCGAGCGCCGGCGACATGCGCGAATACGCGAGCGCGCCGCTGTCGT
>CBIHMN010000246.1:0-3895 GCA_966211005.1 uncultured Arenimonas sp. | reverse complement strand
ACGTTGCAGGATGCGGCCGCCTACCGGCCGGGCGGGGCGGGCGCGGCGACGCAGGCCCGGCTCGCCGCCGCGCAGGCCGAACTCGACGCGGCCTACGCGCGCTGGGCCGAGCTGGACTGATTCAGGACGACGAGAGCTCGTCGTCCTCGTAGCAGACCGACGAACCCGAACCCCAGCCCATCGCCGCGTTGTCACGCGCGTGCGCGAGATAGCCCGGCGTACACCGGATCCACGTCGTGTTCGGATCGGCGCGATGAAGGGTGTTGCCGCGGATTTCCGACAGCGCGCTCGCGGTGCCGACGTAGAAGATGCCGTAGCCGTAGCCCGCGCCGGGCAGGACGCCGCGCACGCGATTGCGCGCGATCAGGATGCCGTCCAGACCTTCGGCGTAGATGCCCCAGGTCGGGCCGATTCCCGCCGCATCCGACGCGGCGCCGTCGACGAGGTTGTCCACCACGTCGACGGTGCCGACCACCGCGATTCCGGCGACGGGCAGGCCTTGCGGGTTCAGGCCGATGTCGAGCACGCGGTTGCGCCGCACGATGCTGTCCCGGCCCTTCACGACGATGCCCTGCATCGTGCTGGCCTCGACCACGACGTCCTCGACGATGTGTCCCGAACTGGTCACCTGCCCCGAAACGGCGCCCGTGAGATGGATGCCGGACGCGAAGCCGCGGACATGGCAGCCGCGCAGCGTCGCGTTGCGGCGGCCCTCGGCGAGGACGCCCGTGGCGGTGGTCGCGGCGCCGGCGGCCAGGTTGCCGATCCGGTGGCCATTGCAGTCGATCGTGACGTTGTTCGCCGAAATCGTGATCGCCGCGCCGCTGGTCGCCGCGGTGGACAGGTCCTGCGCGAGGCACCACGTGCCCTGGCTGGAGATCACCGCCGGTAGCGAGGCGATCGTGCCGGTGCAGGTCGCCCAGGTCTCGGCGACGGCCGGTGCCACGTGCAGGGCGGGGAAGAGCAGGGACGCGAGGAGGAGCGGATGCGGGCGGTTCATGGTCGGGTCCCCGGTCACGGAAGCACGGTGTGGTTGCTGCCGGCGTCGACGCAGCCGCCCCACGTATCGGGGAAGCCGAGCACGGTGTTGCCGTACATCACCGCATTGGTTTCGCCGGCCTGGCAGAAGATTCCGGCACCGATCGGTGTGGCATCGGGCGCCAGCAGCGTGTTGTCGCGGAACAGCACCCGGTCGGAGCCCGTCGCCATGAAAAGGCCGTACACGGTGCCGGTATTGGCGACGAGACCGCGCACCGTGTTGTCTTCGACCAGGCTGCCGGTCGTGCCGGACAGCAGGACGCCGTAGGCGAAGCCGCCCGACAGTCCGCTCGTGACGCCCGAGATCGTGTTGCCGACGACGTCGACCGCGTTGCCCGCGCCGATGCCGATCACCGAACTCGTCGCGTTCGCGGTGCCGAAGACCTGGTTGTCGCGCACGACGGCCGGGCCGGTGACGAAGATGCCTCCCAGGGTGCTGGATTCGACCCGGTTTCGTTCGACCAGATGGCCGCCGCCGGCGACCAGCGCCACGCCGAACCGGAAGCCGCGCAGGTTGCATTCGCGGATCGCCACGTTCAGCCGTCCGGACGCGAGGATCCCGGTGGTCGCCGTGGCGGGCCCGGCACCGAGCCCGCCGACCTTGAAACCGTTGCAGTCGATCGTGACGTTGTTCGACTGGATGTCGATCGCGGCGCCGGACGTCATGGACGTGGCCACGTCGTGGTCGAGGCACCACGTGCCGCCGCTGGTGATCGTCGCCGGCAGCGAATCGATGAATCCCCTGCAGCTCGCGAACGTTTCGCCGCGGCAGACGCCGGCGGTGGCGAGCAGCAGGACCAGCAGGACGATGCGCATGGATTCCCCTCCGCGGCCCGCAGGGCCGGTTGCCGATGCTCCCCGGGAAACGTCCGCTCCCCGGCGGCCCGGCCATCCCGGCGTCGACGGTAGAATGCGCGCTTCCGCAACGACCCGCGAACCGCCGTGACCCCGATCCGCTCCGAAGATTTCATCCGGTCCATCGCCGACGCCCTGCAGTACATCTCGTACTACCACCCGGTCGACTACATCCGCAGCCTCGGCGCGGCGTACGAGCGGGAGCAGTCGCCCGCCGCGAAGGACGCGATCGCCCAGATCCTGGTGAATTCGCGGATGTGCGCCGAAGGCCACCGCCCGATCTGCCAGGACACCGGCATCGTCACGGTGTTCCTCGAGATCGGCATGGACGTGCGCTGGGCCGACGCCACGGGCTCGGTCGAGGACATGGTGAACGAGGGCGTCCGCCGCGCCTATGCGCATCCCGACAACCGGCTGCGGGCGTCCGTGCTGGCCGACCCGGCGGGCCGGCGCACGAACACGAAAGACAACACGCCGGCGGTCGTCAACATGAAGGTCGTGCCCGGTGCGGTGATCGACGTGATCGTCGCCGCCAAGGGCGGCGGCAGCGAGGCCAAGTCGAAGTTCGCGATGCTCAACCCGTCCGATTCCATCGTCGACTGGGTGCTGAAGACCGTGCCGACGATGGGCGCCGGGTGGTGTCCGCCCGGCATGCTCGGCATCGGCATCGGCGGTACCGCCGAGAAGGCGATGCTGCTGGCGAAGGAATCGCTGATGGAGCCGATCGACATCACCGACCTGCAGGCGCGCGGGCCGGCGAACCGTGCCGAGGAACTGCGGCTGGAGCTGTACGACAAGGTCAACGCCCTGGGCATCGGCGCGCAGGGCCTCGGCGGCCTCACGACCGTGCTCGACGTCAAGGTGAAGGACTATCCCACGCACGCGGCGAACCTGCCGGTGGCGATGATCCCGAACTGTGCCGCGACGCGGCACGCCCATTTCACGCTCGACGGCAGCGGCCCGGTGCAGCTCGATCCGCCGTCGCTCGCCGACTGGCCGGCGGTCACTCACGACGCGTCGAAGGGCCGTCGCGTCGACCTCGACACGGTGACCCGCGACGAGGTCGCGAGCTGGCAGCCCGGCGAGGCGCTGCTGCTCAACGGCAGGCTGCTGACGGGTCGCGACGCCGCGCACAAGCGCATCGTCGAGATGCTCGATCGCGGCGAACCGCTGCCCGTCGACCTGCGCGACCGCTTCATCTACTACGTCGGCCCGGTCGATCCGGTGCGCGACGAGGTCGTGGGGCCGGCGGGCCCGACCACGGCGACGCGCATGGACAAGTTCACGCGGCAGGTGCTCGCCCAGACCGGCCTGATGGGCATGGTCGGCAAGGCCGAGCGCGGCCCGGCGGCGATCGACGCCATCCGCGAGCACCGGTCGGTCTACCTGATGGCGGTCGGCGGCGCGGCGTACCTGGTGTCGAAGGCGATCCGCGCCGCGCGCGTCGTCGGCTTCGCCGACCTGGGCATGGAGGCCATCTACGAATTCGAGGTGCGCGACATGCCCGTCACCGTGGCCGTCGACGCCGCCGGCGAGTCGGTGCACCGCACCGGGCCGCGGGAATGGCAGGCGCGCATCGGCCGCATCCCGCTGGTCGTGGAGTGAGCACGGCGGGCCAACCTGAACGGTCGGCCCGCCGGCCTGCGCCGACGCCGGAAACCGGTGGCGTTCGTCATCGGGATCGCGTATAAAGCCCCCGACTGTGATTGCGAAGGTCACTGTGAATCGTGGCCTGATGCGGTAGATCTACGATCCGCTACATCTTGTTACCTCGCTCTCCTTGCAACCCCAGTCGCGCGGCGGGAAGGTTCCCGTCAGCGATTTCATCCATTGTTCCAAGGAGTGTTTCAGATGTCGGATCGTCAGATCGGTACCGTCAAGTGGTTCAACGACGCCAAGGGCTTCGGCTTCATCAGCCGCGAGAACGGCGAGGACGTGTTCGTCCATTTCCGTTCCATCCAGGGCACCGGCTTCAAGTCGCTGCAGGAAGGCCAGAAGGTCA
>CBIHMN010000245.1:0-3899 GCA_966211005.1 uncultured Arenimonas sp. | reverse complement strand
TCCGGCAGGCCTTCGGTGACGTAGGCGACGTCGGACGTGTAGTACTCGTCGGCGAGGCCGGCGAAGTGGTGGCCGAATTCGTGCACGAACAGGTAGTCGGCCCAGTCGTTGCCGGCCGCGGCGGTGCTGAACTGGCCGAAGATGCCGCCGCCGCCATAGGTTTCGCTGTTGAAGATGATCTCGACCACGTCGTAGTACGCATGCTGCGCGAGGTCGCGCCACGCGCGGTTGTCGACGCTCAGCGCGTAGCGCTCGCTGCCGAAGATGTCGTAGCGCAGGCCGGTGGCGCTGGCGCGGTGGATGCCGGTGGACGGGCGGCTGACGCCGGATTCGGGCAGCGGCACGGTGAGCGCCCAGACGTTGAAGTCGTCGGCGCGCGACTTGAACGGCTCGACGGTGAACAGGTGCGCGGCCATCCGGCGCGCGTCGGTTTCGAACTTCGCCAGCTCGTCGTGCGCGTAGCCGTCGCCGAGGATCAGCAGGTCGACCGCGTGCGTCGGGTCGCCGTCGCCATGGATCAGCGCCGGCTTCGCCGGCGCGCGCGGCGCGACGCGCTCGACGTCGGTCGATGCCGGATCGACCGGTACCGACCACACCGGCGTCCACGCATTGCGCCCATCGCGTGCGGACACGCGCACGGTCACCGGGCCGTCCGGCATCGGCAGCCGCATCGACTCCTGGAAGGTGCGCTGCAGCGTGCCGGCTTCGTCGGTGCCCTTCCATTCGCCGAAGATGGTGCTGAAACCGCGCGAGTAGATCACGTCGCCGTCGGCGTCGATCACCTCGAACAGGTTCATGCCGCGGTTCGTGTCGTCGATCGGCCGGTCCGGGTTGCCGGCCCACGGCAGTGCCTCGACGACGACGCGCTCCAGCGCGTAGTGCTCGGTGGTGGCGTCGCCGCCGTGCTGCCAGTCGATGCGGAGGGTCGGAGGCGGCGCGGAGGTGGCGGCGGTCGCCGCGGCGAGGACGAGGCTGGCGAGCATCGGAAGCTCCGGAGGCGAAAGGCGGATAGGGGATCTGGGATCTACGTGATAGCGGGAGCGACGCGGCTCTCGCTATCACGTGAATCCTATTCCGATATCCGCGCTTGCTCCTACAGCGGCAGTTCCTCCGCCCCCTCCGCCACCAGCACCCCGTTCACCGCGTTCCGCATTTCCGGCGCCGCTTCCACCACCAGCAGGATCTCGCCGCGCTCGATGCGCTGCGCGAACTGGTCGCGCACGTCCTGCTCGGCGTCTTCGCCGGCGATGTGCGGCGCCCAGCCTTCGAGGTTGGCGCCGAGCAGGTTCAGCATCCCGGCGCCGGCGATGCTGATGCCGAGCACCGGCACCGCCACCGCGTTCAGGCCGGCGATCAGGCCCGTCAGCCGGCCCTGTTCGTCGTGCAGCGCATCGTGGTCGACGGCGAGTTCGATGTCGTGGCGGGCGACGATCGCGAGATCGTCGTCCGCCACGCCGCACGCCCGCACCGCCCGCAGGGCCGCCTCCAGCTGCGGGCGGTCACGGACGGCATAGACATGGCGCGTCTTCATCGGCGGAAAATCTGCTCTGAGCAGATTATCGGACGGTGAGGTTGTCGACGACCTGCTTCACGCCGTCGGTGCCCTTGGCGATGCGGAGCGCGGCTTCGTGCGCGGCCACGGTTTCGACCGTGCCGTGGAGCGTGACCACGTTCGCCTTGGTGTCGACGTCGATCTCCATGCCGGCCACCGCGGCGTCGGCCAGCAGCTGCGTCTTCACCTTGCTGGTGATCCACGCGTCGTCGACCACGTCGCTCGGGCCGCCGGTGCCGTCGCCGAGGCGGTCGTCGTCGACGGTGTCGCCCAGCAGGTCGTTGGCGTCGTCGACCTCGTCGACGCCGTCGCCGTCGGTGTCGGCCAGCGTGCGCGGCGTGCCGTCGACGGCATCGCCGTCGATGTCGGCGCTGCCGTCCGCCGCCGCGTCGGCGTCGACGTCGGTCTCGAGGTCGGCATCGTTGTCGACGACGGCCTGACCGTCGGTATCGACGTCGTCGGCATCGAGCGCGACGCCGGTGCCGGTGCCGACGCGGTCGTTCACCTCCGCGTCCGGGCCCGGGCCGACCTCGTCGACGCCGTCGCCGTCCATGTCGGTCAGGCTCTGGTTGTTGCCTTCCTCGTCGATGCCGTCGGCGGCGTCCTCGGTGGCGGCGCGGACTTCGCCCGACGCCGTCGCCGTGTTCGCATCGGTGCGCAGCGGCGTGCCTTCGGCGGCGACGATCAGCTGGTTGTCCACCGACACCACGCCGTCGACGGCCGTGGCCAGTTCGGTCGCGGCCAGCTTGTCGGCCGCCGTATCGGCGCCGCCGCTCAGCGTCACCTTGCCGGCGTGCGTGTCGACGTTGATGTCGAAGCCCTCGGTGCGGGTATCGGCGAGCAGCGCGGTCTTCACCGCGGCGGTGATGGTCGCGTCCTCGACCGTCTGGCCAAGGGTCCGGTCGGGCGTGCCTTCATGGTCGTGCGCCAGGGCGAGCGGCGTGGCGCTCGCGAACGCGATCGCGGTGGCGAGCAGGGAAGCTTTCAGGGGGGTCCGGTTCATGGTTGGCTCCTGGTGGGGGCGGCAGGCGCCCGGGGAAAGGGATCGCAACGAGCCTGACGACCGGCCGGCCAAAGGCGGGTGAAGCGGGCGTGCCCGGGCGGTGAACGGGTCAGCCGGAAGCTCCCCTGTGGGAGTATCATTCGATGAACTCCACGTGTGGAGGTCTGCCATGACGCCCGATACCCGTTCCGGCGCCGCGGTTCCCGCCTCGCCGACGCTTCCCGGTCCCGCCGATGCCGCCCTCGGCGGCCCCGCCCTGCGCGCGTTCTTCGCGATCGCCGCGGCCTGGGACCTGCGACCGGCCGAGGCCCGGCGCCTGCTCGGCGATCCGCCCGAGTCCACCTTCTACAAGTGGAAGAAGGCCCGCGACGGCGCGCCCGGCCGCGACGTGCTGGAACGCATCAGCCACGTGCTCGGCATCTTCAAGTCGCTGCAGATCCTGTTCCCCGACCCGACGCGCGCCGACGCGTGGCTGCGGCGCCCGAACACCGCCACGCCGTTCGGCGGCGGCACCGCCCTGCAGCGGATGCTCGGCGGCAACGTCGCCGACCTGTACGTCGTACGCCGCTACCTCGACGCGCAGCGCGGATGAGCGCGAAGCCGCTGCGCGCGCCGGCGGCGCGGATGCCGCGCCGCGTCGCGATCGACTGGCGCGGCGCATGGCGGATCATCCCCAGCCGGTTCCCGCCGCAGGGCGTGTTCGACCGCATCGCGCGCCCGGACGACCTCGACGCGCTGTACGCGATCGAAGCGCTCACCAACGATCGCCTGCGCGACGAACTCGGCGAGCTCCAACTCGTGCCGCGGACCCGCCGTGTCACCGGCCCGGGCACCCAGACGGTCATGGCCGCGTTCACCCACGTCAACCCCGACGGCAGCCGCTTCAGCGACGGCGGTTACGGCGTGTTCTACGCGGCGAAGGCGCTCGACACCGCGGTCGCCGAGACGATGCACCACCGCGCGAAGTTCATGGCCGCCACGGCCGAGCCGGCGATGAAGCTGGAGATGCGCTGCTATCGCATGGACGTGCGCGCGAAGCTGCACGACCTGCGCCGCGGCTGGCCGGCGATGCTCGATCCCGACGACTACCGCGCGCCGCAGGCGCTCGGCCGCCGGCTGCGCGACGCGGGGTCCGACGGCGTCGTGTATCCGAGCGTGCGCCACGCCGGCGGCGAATGCCTCGGCGCGTTCCATCCCGACGTCGTCGGCCCCTGCACGCAGGGCCCGCACCTCGTCTACGCCTGGGACGGCACGCGGATGCTGCCGGAGTACGCGGTGGCGACGCTCGCCGTCCCCACCCCCTAGGAGCATCGCAGGAGCGGCTTGTAGGAGCGGCTTCAGCCG
>CBIHMN010000244.1:0-3916 GCA_966211005.1 uncultured Arenimonas sp. | reverse complement strand
CCGACCACCGACGACGGCGACTACGCGATCAAGCTGCGCAACCTGCGCCGCTTTCTCGAGGAAGGCGACAAGGTCAAGGTCAACATCCGCTTCAAGGGGCGCGAAATGGCGCACCAGGAGCTGGGTCTGGAGATGGCCAAGCGCATCGAGGCCGATCTCGGCGAGGAAGTCACCATCGAGCAGCGCCCGCGCCTCGAGGGCCGCCAGATGATCATGATGGTCGCCCCGAAGCGTAAATAGCCAACCTGCGGATTTTCCTGCATAATTCGCGGCCCGCCGGCTCCCCGGCGGCCCACCGGCGCGGATCCGGGCCCAGCACATCGGGCGAATCCGTCATGGACCTGTCGAAAATTTCGCAAGAAATCATAGACTTACAAGCCGGCACGGGCAGGACGGAAAGAGTGGCGTCGCGCCACCGCCCAGGCCAGTAACGAAGACCATCCAAGGGACGACCATGGCCAAGATCAAGATCAAGACCAAGCGGGCGGCCGCCAAGCGCTTCCGGAAGACCGCTTCCGGCAAGTACAAGGCGGGCCACGCCAACCGCAGCCACATCCTCACGAAGAAAGCGACCAAGCGTAAGCGCAACCTCCGGCAGACGAACCATGTTCGTGCCGAGGACGCGGGCCGTCTGGATCGCATGCTTCCGTACCTCTGAGGAGATAAGAAATGGCACGAGTCAAGCGTGGTGTCACGGCGCGCCGCCGGCACAAGAAAATCATCAAGCTCGCGAAGGGCTACTACAACGCCCGCCGCAAGGTGTTCCGCGTCGCCAAGCAGGCCGTCACCAAGGCCGCGCAGTACGCGTACATCGGCCGCAAGCAGCGCAAGCGCCAGTTCCGTTCGCTGTGGATCGTCCGCATCAACGCGGCGGCCCGCCTGCACGGCCTGAGCTACAGCCGCTTCATGAACGGCCTGCTGAAGGCCGGCGTCACGATGGACCGCAAGACGCTCGCGGACATCGCGATCCACGATCCGGTCGCGTTCGGCGCGATCGCCGAGCAGGCCAAGCGCGCACTCGCCGCGTAAGGCCATCGCCCGCGGCGGCGCGAGCCGCGGCGGGCGTCTCGAAGTGGGGAAGGGCGGGAGTCCTTCCCCATTTTCGTTTCCGGGCCCGGAAGACCGTGAACATGGAAGGCACGCGCGCATGAGCGAACTCGAATCCCTGACCGCGTCGGCGCTCGCCGACATCCAGGCCGCCGCGGGCCTCGACGCGCTCGACGCGCTGCGCGTCGCGCTGCTCGGCAAGTCCGGCACGATCACCGGCCAGCTCAAGGCGCTCGGGGCGCTGCCGCCCGACCAGCGCAAGGCCGCCGGCGAAGCGGTGAACCGCGCCAAGGAGGTCGTCGCCGATGCGATCGCGACGCGCCGGGAAGCGCTCGAACAGGCCGCGCTCGCGCAGCGTCTCGCGTCCGAGCGCATCGACGTCACGCTGCCCGGCCGCGGCCTGCCGCCCGGCACGCTGCATCCGGTGTCGCGCACGCTGGAGCGCATCACCGACATCTTCGCGCGGCTCGGCTACCAGCTCGCCGACGGCCCGGAGATCGAGGACGACGAGCACAATTTCGAGGCGCTCAACTTCCCGCCGCACCATCCGGCGCGGGCGATGCACGACACGTTCTATTTCGGCGACGGCCGACTGCTGCGCACGCACACCTCCGGCGTGCAGGTGCGCTTCATGCGCGGCGCCGCGTCCGACGGCAGCGGGCCGCCGCTGCGGATGATCGCCGCCGGCAAGGTCTACCGCAGCGACAGCGACCAGACCCACACGCCGATGTTCCACCAGGTCGAAGGCCTGCTGGTCGACGAGACCTCCAGCTTCGCCGACCTGAAGGGCACGCTCGCCGAATTCGTGCGCGCGTTCTTCGAGCGCGATTTCGAAATGCGCTTCCGCCCGAGCTATTTCCCGTTCACCGAGCCGTCGGCGGAGGTCGACATCGCGTGGCAGCAGCCGGACGGTTCGACGCGCTGGCTGGAAGTGCTCGGCTGCGGCATGGTGCACCCGAACGTGCTGCGCGCCTGCGGCATCGATCCGGAGAAGTACACGGGCTTCGCGTTCGGCCTCGGCGTGGAGCGATTCGCGATGCTGCGCTACGGCGTGGACGACCTGCGCAGCTTCTTCGAGAACGACGTGCGCTTCCTGCGCCAGTTCGCCTGACGCAGACCTGTAGGAGCGGCTTCAGCCGCGACCCGGAGACCCCATGAAATTCCCCGAAAGCTGGCTGCGAGAACACGTCCAGGTCGACGCCTCCCGCGACGACCTCGCCGCGCGCCTCACCGCGATCGGCCTCGAGGTCGAGGACGTGCAGGTGCTCGGCGAAGGCCTCGACGGCGTCGTCGTCGCCCGGATCGTCTCCTGTGCGCGTCATCCCGAGGCCGACCGTCTGCAGGTCTGCACCGTCGATACGGGTGCGGCGCACGTGCAGATCGTCTGCGGCGCCCCCAACGCGCGGGCCGGCCTGAAGGCGCCGCTGGCCACCGTCGGCGCGAAGCTGCCCGGTGGCATCGCGATCGCCGCGACGAAGCTGCGCGGCGTGCAGTCCGACGGCATGCTCTGCTCGGCGAAGGAGCTCGGCATCGACGCCGACGCGTCGGGCCTGCTGGAGCTGCCGGCCGACGCGCCCGTCGGCGCGCCGCTGGCGGGCTACCTCGGCCTGCCCGACGCCGCCTTCGAACTCAAGCTCACGCCGAACCGCGCCGACTGCTTCAGCGTCCGCGGGATCGCGTTCGACGCCGCCGCGGCGTTCGGGACGAGCGTGGAGCCGCTGCAGATCGCCGAAGCGGCCGTCGCGACCGACACGATGGTCGCCGTGCGCCTCGAAGCCGGCGCCGACTGCCCGCGTTTCTGCGGCCGCGTCGTCGAAGGCATGGACGCGGGCGCGCAGACGCCCGTGTGGATGGTCGAGCGCCTGCGCCGCTCCGGCCTGCGCCCGATCCGCCCGCTGGTGGACATCACCAATTACGTGATGCTCGAACTCGGCCAGCCGCTGCACGCATTCGACGTCGACACGCTGACCGGTCCGCTGGTGGTGCGCCACGCGCGCGACGGCGAGTCGCTGAAGCTGCTCGACGAGCGCACCGTCGCGCTCGACCCGTCGTTCCTGCTGGTGACCGACGCCGGCCGGCCGGCGGCGCTCGGCGGCGTGATGGGCGGCTGGGACACGCGCGTCACCGACACGACCACGCGCGTCTTCTTCGAGGCCGCGCACTGGCGCCCCGACGCGATCATCGGCCGGGCCCGGAAACTCGGCATGCACACCGACGCCGGTCACCGCTTCGAGCGCGGCGTCGATCCCGAGCTGCCGCGCCACGCGGTGGAACGGGCGACCGAGCTCGCGCTGCAGATTCTCGGGGGCCGCGCCGGACCACTCACGGAAGCCGCGTTGCCCGACCACGTCGTGGCGCCGACGGCGGTCACGCTGCGCCGCGCGCGGCTAGCCCGCACGCTCGGCCTCGCGGTCGCCGACGCGGACGTCGAACGCATCCTGCGCTCGCTCGGCATGCAGGTGGCCCCGACCACCGATGGCTGGTCGGTCGTGCCGCCGTCGCGCCGCTTCGACATCGCGATCGAGGAAGACCTGGTCGAGGAGATCGCCCGCATCCACGGCTACGACGCGATCCCGACGACGACGCCCACCGGTGCCGTGCGTCTCGCCGCGCCGTCGGAAGCCCGGGTGGGCGACGACGTGCTGCGCCGGGCGCTGGCGGGCCGCGATTTCGTGGAAGCGATCAACTACGCCTTCGTCGACGCGCGCCGGCTCGCCACGTGGCAGCTCGATGCCGGCGCGGTCGTGCTCGCCAACCCGCTGTCGGCGGAGCTGGGCGTGATGCGCACGTCGCTGCTGCCCGGCCTGGTCGATGTGCTCGCGCGCAATCGCGCCCGGCAGCAGGAACGCGTGCGGCTGTTCGAACTCGG
>CBIHMN010000243.1:0-3941 GCA_966211005.1 uncultured Arenimonas sp. | reverse complement strand
GCCGATACGGTCGCCGGCCTCGAGGCCGAAGCCGACGTCGTGGAGGATGACGGTGGGAGGGCCTTCAGGCCCGATGCTCTTCGGGCCTGAAGGCCCTCCCACATACCCGGCGTCGACGTGGTTCAGGCGGACGAGCGAATGCGGCAGCTTGGGCGGTTCGGCGAACGCGATGCGGAACGCGCGTTCGGCGCGCACGGCTTCGGTGCCCTGCAGCTTCGCGAGGCGCTTCATGCGGCTCTGCGCCTGCTTCGCCTTGCTGGCCTTGGCCTTGAAGCGGTCGATGAACGACTGCAGGTGCGCGCGCTCGACCTGCTCCTTGTCGTGCGCGATCTGCTGCTGGCGCAGGTGCTCGGCGCGCTGCCGCTCGAAGCTGGTGTAGTCGCCGACGTAGAGCTTCGCCTTGCCTTCGTGCAGGTGCAGCGTGTGGGTGCTCAGGCCGTCGAGGAATTCGCGGTCGTGCGAGATCATCAGCAGCGTGCCCGGGTACTTCAGCAGCCACTGCTCGAGCCACAGCACGGCGTCGAGGTCGAGGTGGTTGGTCGGCTCGTCGAGCAGCAGCAGGTCGCTCGGCATCATCAGCGCCCGCGCGAGGTTCAGGCGCACGCGCCAGCCGCCGCTGAAGTCGGACACCGGCGTCGAATGGGTTTCGGCGGGGAAGCCGAGGCCATGCAGCAGCTTGCCGGCGCGCGCGGTGGCGTCGTAGCCGTCGATTTCGGCGAGGCGCTGGTGCGCGGCGGCGACGCCGTCCCAGTCTTCGGCCGCCATCGCCTTCTGCTCGGCCAGCATCACCGCGTGCACCTCGGTGTCGCCCGACAGCACGAAGTCGATCGCGGCGTCGGGCAGCGACGGCGTTTCCTGCGCGACGCTGGCGATGCGCACCCGGCCCGGCAGGTCGAGGTCGCCCTTGTCCGGCTCCACGTCGCCCAGGATGGCCGCGAACAGGCTCGACTTGCCGCAGCCGTTGCGGCCGATCACGCCGACGCGCCAGCCGGCGTGCAGCGCGAGATCGACGTTGGAAAGCAGCAGGCGTTCGCCGCGGCGGAGGGCGAAGTTGCGGAAGGCGATCATCTTCGGGATCGGGGCTGAAGCCCCTCCTACAGGAACGGCGGGGCGCGAGGGCGCGCATTCTAGCAGTGTGGTTTGCCGCTTCACGGGCGCCCCCCGATAATCCGGGCCTCCCCCGGCTGGACCCTCGATGCCCCACGAGACACCCCTGATCTCGATGCTCGCCGTCGGCCTCGTGCTGGCCTTCGTGCTCGGCACGATCGCGCGGCGCCTGAAGCTGTCGCCGATCGTGGGTTACCTGGTCGCGGGCGTCCTGGTCGGGCCCTACACGCCGGGTTTCGACGCGGACGTCGAACTGGCGATGCAGCTGTCGGAAGTCGGCGTGATCCTGCTGATGTTCGGCGTCGGCCTGCATTTCTCGGTCGAGGACCTGATGGAGGTGAAGACCATCGCGATCCCCGGCGCGATCGCGCAGATCGCGGTGGCGACGGCGATGGGCTGGGGTCTGGCGTGGTGGCTCGGCTGGCCGGTGATGCAGGGCCTGGTGTTCGGCCTCGCGCTGTCGTGCGCCAGCACCGTGGTGCTGCTGCGCGCGCTCGAGGACCGGCGCCTGCTCGACACGCGGCGCGGGCGCATCGCCGTCGGCTGGCTGATCGTCGAGGACCTGGTGATGGTGGTCGCGCTGGTTTTGCTCCCGGCGCTCGCGGGCGCCCTCGGCGGCGAGGGCGACGGCAAGCCGGTCACGCTGGGCACGGTCACGGTGTCGCTGCTCGTGACCGCGCTGAAGGTCGGCGCCTTCGTCGCGGTGATGATGATCGTCGGGCGCCGTTTCATCCCCAGCGCGCTGGAGCGTGCCGCCGGCCTCGGCTCGCGGGAACTGTTCACGCTCGCGGTGCTGGCGATCGCGCTCGGCGTGGCCTACGGCTCGGCGATGCTGTTCGGCGTGTCGTTCGCGCTCGGCGCGTTCTTCGCCGGCATGCTGCTCAGCGGCGACCTCAGCCACCGCGCGGCGAGCGATTCGCTGCCGCTGCGCGACGCGTTCGCGGTGCTGTTCTTCGTCGCGGTCGGCATGCTGTTCGACCCGGCGATCCTGCTGGAGCGCCCGCTGGAAGTGCTCGCGACGTTCGCGATCATCACCGTCGGCAAGTCCGTGGCGGCGTATGCGATCGTCCGCGCGTTCGGGCACCCGGCGTCCACCGCCCTGACGATTTCCGCGAGCCTGGCGCAGATCGGCGAGTTCTCGTTCATCCTCGCCGGCCTCGGTGTCGCGCTGGAAATCCTGCCGCCCGAAGGCCGCGACCTCGTCCTCGCCGGCGCACTGCTGTCCATCGTCGCCAACCCGATCCTCTTCCAGCTGCTGGACGTCGGCGAACGCCGCGCCGCCGCGCGCAGCGACGATGCGACGCCACAGCCGGCACCCGCGCATGCCGGGCCGCCGCTGCCGACGCAGGGCCACGCGATCCTCGTCGGCTACGGGCGCGTCGGCGGCGAGATCGCCCGCCTGCTGCGCGAGCACGCGGTGCCGGTGCTCGTGATCGAGGACGATTCCGACCTGGTGCGCAAGGCCCGCGCCGCCGAGGTCCCCACGCTGCGCGGCAACGCCGCCGATGCGCGCGTGCTGGCCGATGCGTATCCGGACACCGCGCTGCTGGCGGTGCTGGCGATCCCCGATGCGCTGGCCGCCGGCGAGATCAGCGAACGGCTGCGCGCGGCCAACCCCGGGATGACGATCCTCGCCCGCGCGCACAGCGACCACGAGGTGAAGCACCTGCTCGCGCACGGCGCCGACGGAGCGGTGCTGGCGGAGAAGGAGCTGGCGCATTCGATGGCGGAGATGGCGCTTTCAGCGCCTCCGTTCCGGAAGCCGCGGTCGGCGTGACCGGCCTGTCCGGTGCCTGCGGCCGCCGGCGTTGCCTCCGTGGACTTCAATCGCGAGCCACGCCGATGCGCCTTTCCGCCTTCCTTCTGGCCGCCGTCGCCGCGCTGCTGCCGCGCGCCGGCTCGGCCGAAACCTTCCACACCTGCGTCGGCTTCATCGACGCGCTGCCGGCCGTGCTCACCAGCCAAGGCGTCTGGTGCCTGCGCCAGGACCTGGCGACGAGCCTGAATTCCGGCTTCGCCATCGAAGTGAAGACGAACAACGTCACGATCGACTGCAACGGCTTCAAGATCGGCGGCCTCGGCGGCGGCGAGAACATGGCCGAGGTCGGGATCGCCGCCTACGACCGGCGGCGGATCGGGGTGCGCGACTGCACCATCCGCGGGTTCGACGTCGGCATCGACCTGCGCGGCAGCGACCCGGCGCGTGGCGGCCATCGGGTCGAGGACAACCAGCTCGACTTCCAGCCATGGCTCGGCATCCGGGTGTCGGGCCACGACAGCATCGTGCGCCGCAACCAGCTGCTGTCGATCGGCGGCTCGGCGTTCGACGAGTACGCCGCCGCGATCCATACCGGCGGCGATGTCGACATCCTCGACAACACCATCGCCGACATGCTGCCCGCGCGCCCGGCATGGGAGCCCGACATCGGCGACGTGTACGCGATCGTCGCCGACGACAACGGCCACGGCACGATCGCCGGCAACCGCATCCGACGCATCGCCCGCAACCCGTCGATCGAATCGGAGGCGTGGGCGATCCGCCTGTCGGACTCGCAGAACGCGATCGTCGAAGGCAACCGGCTGGCGAATCCCGACGGCGTCCCGGCCGAGGAGGAAGTCGGCGCGATCCGCTGCACGGGCGGCTTCGCCTACCTGCGCGACAACATCGCCCGCAGCTTCAGCGGCCCCGCGCACGGCTGCACCGACGGGGGCGGCAACACGGGCCTGTGACCCGGGGTGCCGCGCGGCGTCAGTTTCCTACGTCGGGCTTTTTACGCGTCACCCCCCTCGTGGGCCCTGCCCGGACGCGCCCGCCCCGTCGGTATGTGACGCGA
>CBIHMN010000242.1:0-3947 GCA_966211005.1 uncultured Arenimonas sp. | reverse complement strand
CCACGCGCGATGACGGGCGCCGGAGGAAAGGAAGAATGGCCGAGCTCACCGACGTCCGCTTCACCCTCGCCGTTCCCGACCTCGCGAAGTCGACGGACTACTACACCTCTGTCCTCGGCCTGCGCATCGATTTCGAAGCGCCCGGCTGGTCGTTCCTGTCGCGCGGCCGCTTCCGCGTGATGCTCGGCGAATGCACGGACGCCGCGCCGCCCGCGGAGCTCGGCGACCATTCGTGGTACGGCTACGTGACCGTGTCCGACGCTGCCGCGCTGTTCGCCGAGTACCAGCGCGCCGGAGTCGAGTTCACCCAGCAGCTGTCGGACAAGCCGTGGGGCATGCGGGAATTCGGCATCCGCACGATCGACGGGCATCGCCTGATGTTCGGGCAGGAGCTTTCGAACCGAGGGTGACCCCGGTGCAGCCCCGTGTTCCGCTAGAGTCGACTCGCCGACAGCCGCCACGGATCCAACGATGAAGTACAGGCTTCACACCCTCACCATCGGCGCCCTGCTGGCCATCGCCCCCGGCCCCTCGAATGCAGACACGCCGGAAGAACCCGCGGATCCGATCGCGCTCGCGCAGCTCGACGGATTCGCGCTAGGTCTGGCCCGCGCCGAGAAGTTCTCGGGCGTGCTGCTCGTCGCGAAAGACGGCGAAGTGGTCCTGGAGCGCGCGTACGGCAAGCGAGACGCGCACAGCGAAGACGAGAACACCGTGGACACGCGGTTCAACCTCGCGTCCGCCGGCAAGATGTTCACCGCCGTGGCGATCCTGCAGCAGGTGGCGGCCGGACGGCTCACGCTGGACACGCCGGTCGGCGAGGTCCTGGCGGACTACCCGAATCGCGACTTCGCGGCGCAGGTCACCGTCCGCCATCTGCTCACCCATGCGGCCGGCGCCGGCGACATCGACCTGTTCGGCGTCGAGAACGCCGCGAATCGCGCCGCCGTCCATTCGGTGGCGGAAATGGTGGCCTTGCACGCCGGCCGCGCGCCCGCCTTCGCCCCCGGCTCGAACCAGGAATACGGAAACTTCGGCCATGTCGTCCTCGGCCGCATCGTCGAAGTGCTGTCGGGCGAATCGTTCGAGGCTTACCTGCAGGCGCATGTGTTCGAGCCGGCGGGCATGACGGACACCGCGACCGTCGACTGCGCCGACACCGCGCCCGACCTCGCCGTCGGCTATGTCGTAGTCGACGGACAGCCCGTGTCGAACTGCGAAACCCTGCCCCGCCGAGGCTTCCCGGCGGGCGGACAAGTGTCCACGGCGCGCGACATGCTCCGCTTCGTCGAAGCCCTGCGTACGGGTAAGCTGCTGCCGCTATCCGTGTTCGAAGAGGCGGTGCGGCCGCATCGCGAGTTCATGGGGCTGGGGTTCTTCGCGACCGAGTACGGCCCCGGCTATCCGGAGCGCAATTTCCGCTGGGGGCATGGCGGCTCCGCCGACGGCATCTGCACCGACGTACGCACCTATCCGAAGACGGGCGA
The DNA here is from genome assembly GCA_966211005.1 of uncultured Arenimonas sp. Taxonomy (GTDB): domain Bacteria; phylum Pseudomonadota; class Gammaproteobacteria; order Xanthomonadales; family Xanthomonadaceae; genus Arenimonas. The sequence goes on along the minus strand of CBIHMN010000242.1, from coordinate 2,460 downwards.
AACGCTGATCGCCTTGTCCAATACGGACGTGCCGGGCTGCTTCGAAGTCACGAACTTCCTGCATGCGCAGTGGGAACTCCGGCACGCGGCCGGCCCCGCCGGTTGACGCGGCGTGCGTACGCGCGAACCATGCGGAACACTCGGCGCGCGCGACGTGGTCATGCCCGGATCAGGAAGCGGCGTCCTGAACAACGAATCGGAGGAATGATGAGATCAGCAGTCAGCGTCGCCATGTGTTCCGTCCTGCTCGCCGCGTGCGCCACCACGCATTGGCCGACGCCGGTCGACCCGTCGGCGGTTTCCGACGTGCCCGACCACTTTCTGGTTCTGGACGAGGCTACCGGCGCGCGGTTCGAATCGACCGGGCCGGGCTGCCGGAGTCCCTTGGTCGATCCGCGCGACGGAACCCGGCTGCGTCTTGTCGAATCGGGCGCGGGCGTCGGCGACTACCTGCCGGAGCGGCCGCGTTACGGATTGACCGGCGACCAACGGCTGCGCGTCGACTGCCGCAACGGCCGCGCGCTCGGGGCGTCCGGCTCGCGCTGACGCGCGTTCCGGGACCGAACTCGCGTGCCGCGACCCCGGCGACTCCACGGCACCTGATCCGACCGGCGACGCCGCCGGAGGCACTCTTCCCCGCCGCCCCCCGCCGGGTCTACGCTGGCCGCCCGTCTTCAGGAGCCGCCGATGTCCCGCATCGAAATCGCCGAACTGCAGCGGGTCTTCACCACCCGCCTCGACACGCTCTCGCACCTGCTCGACGTCGGCGCGCAGCATCTCGACCTCGAGCAGGCGCTGCAGGCACGTCTGGCGCCCGACATGTTCCCGCTGGGCGCCCAGATCGCGTTCGCCTGCAACCAGCCGCGCGGTTTCGCGCAGTGGTGTGCCGGACAGCCGGTCGAGAACCTGCCACCCGACGTGGGCTCCGTCGCGGTCGCGCGCGGGCACATCGCCGACGCGAAAGCGCGGGTCGCGGCCATCGCCGCCGACGACCGCAAGCTCGACGAGACCAAGCGCATCGGCCTCGGCCCGGGGAAGTACTGCGAGCTGCCGGCGCGGCAGTACGCGAGCGACTACCTGCTGCCGAACCTGTACTTCCACATGACCACGACCTATTCGATCCTGCGCATGCTGGGCGCGCCGGTCGGCAAGGCCGACTTCATGCGTTTCCTCGCGCCGCACGTGCGCATCGAGGCGCCGGCGGCGGCATCCTGACGGAGGAGCAGACATGCAGAAGCTGGACTTCGAGATCACGATCGCCGCGCCGCGGGCGCGCGTCTGGGACACGATGATCGCGCCCGACACCTACCGCGCGTGGACGTCGGCCTTCGCCGAAGGCTCCGATTTCGCCGGCTCGTGGGACGAGGGCGCGGAGATCCGCTTCATCGGCCCGAACGGCGACGGCATGTTCGCCGAAATCGCCGAAAACCGGTTGCACGAGGTCATCTCGATCCGGCACCTGGGCATGATCGAGAACGGTGTGGTCGACACGACGAGCGAGAAGGTGCGCGCGTGGGCGCCGGCGTACGAAACCTATCGCTTCGCCGACGACGGCGCCGGCGGCTGCCGGCTCTCGGTGTCGGTGGACTCCGTCGACGAGTACGCGCAGTACATGCGCGACACGTTCCCGAAGGCGCTCGCCCTGCTCAAGGGGCTCTGCGAGAAGTAACCGGGGATTCCCGCCGCGATGGACCTGCTCGCCGACTTCCTCTCCGGTGATCCGCATCGCATCTGGTCCGCGTCCTGCGCGGTCCGGACGCTGCGCGATCCGGCGGCGCTCCAGCACCTCGCGACGCATCGCGACCGGATCCGCGCGAGCGCGTCGACCGTGCCGCTCGGCGGCATGGTCCGAGCGAACTCGACGCATCTGGATTTCGCCCTGACGAAACTCGCCTTCGTCGCCGATGCGGCGGGGTGCCTGTGCCTCCTCTACACGAGGGACGACCTGTACGATCCGGCGAAGGAAGAGAAGGCCGGCAACGTCCGCGTCGTGTCCACGGTCATGCGGGAGCGCTTCGTCGACCATTACCTGTGCGAATGCACGCTCTGCGGCGCGAGGTATCGCGTCGAGGAAGGCGAGTATCACTACACGTGGTGGCGCTGGGTACCGGTCGAAGTGGCGAAGTGACGCGCGACGCCGGCAGGATCAGCGGACGGGACGACCTCGCCGGGCTGCCGGCCGGGATCGTGCCGCTAGCCACCGAAGCCCGCGAATGGCGGCGCCCGTGGAAGCTCTTCAGCCTCGCGTGCGGCATCGCGCTGCTGATCGTCGGCGCGTTCCACTACGACGCGCCGGACTGGGACATCCCGATCAGCCTGATCATGGCCGCGCTCGCATACCTGACGGCAGCCTGGTCGCTGCGCGTGCTGATGGAGCGGCGCTGGCGCGCGGTGCCGGCCGCGCTGTTCTGGACCTGGTTCACGGTGGACGGCAGCTACTGGCTCTACTGGCGCTGGCAG
>CBIHMN010000241.1:0-3971 GCA_966211005.1 uncultured Arenimonas sp. | reverse complement strand
GTCGACCACCAGCAGCGCGCCCTCGCAGGCGGCCAGCGAGCGGCTGACCTCGTAGCTGAAGTCGACGTGGCCGGGGGTGTCGATGAAGTTGAGCTGGTAGACCTGCCCGTCCTTCGCCGTGTACGGCAGCGACACCGACTGCGCCTTGATCGTGATGCCGCGCTCGCGCTCGATCGGGTTGGAGTCGAGCACCTGCGCTTCCATCTCGCGGGCCTGCAGGCCGCCGCACAGCTGGATGATGCGGTCGGCGAGCGTCGACTTGCCGTGGTCGACGTGGGCGATGATGGAGAAATTGCGGATCTGCTGCATGCGGGGGAGTCGGTGGGCCGGATCGTGGGCGAAAACGCGGCATTGTCGCACAGCGCCCCCGGCCCGAGCCGCCCGGGGAGCGGCCGGACCGGTGGGGCCGACGCCGGCCCGTCGCTCAGCGCACGGTGAAGGTGACGAACCCGGTGCTGCGCGTGTTGCGGACCAGCAGCCGGACCTCGTCGCCGGAGCCCAGGTCCGCGACCGCCGCATCGAACTGCGCCACGGTGCCGACGTCGTCGCGCCCGACGCGCAGGATCACGTCGCCGGGCGCGATCCCGGCCTGGCGCGCCGCGAGCCCTTCGACCCGCGCGACCAGCACGCCCTCGCCCGGCTGCAGCCCGAGCGCGTCGCGCGCCTGCGCGTCGAGTGCCTCGACGGCCAGCCCCAGCGCATTGCCGGACGCCGGCGCGGCCGGGGCGGCGTCCCGCCCGTCGCGCTGCGGCGTCGCCGCGGCGACGTCCAGCGCCGACAGCGTGACCACCACGTCGACCGGCTCGCCGTCCCGGATCAGGCCGAGGCTCGCGCGGCTGCCCGGCGCCATCGCGCCGACCATCGGCGGCAGCTCCGCCGAGCGGCCGATCTCGCGGCCGTTGAAGCGCACGATGACGTCGCCCGGGCGGATGCCGGCGCGCGCCGCGGCGCTGCCGTTCTCGACCGAGTAGACGTAGGCACCGGCCGGGCGCGACAGGCCCAGTTCCGCCGCCTGGCCGCGCTCGACGTCCTGGATGCGCACGCCGAGCTGGCCGCGCACGACCTTGCCGGTGTCGCGCAGCTGGCGCACGGCGTTCATCGCCACCTCGATCGGGATCGCGAAGCTGACGCCCATGTAGCCGCCCGAGTTCGAGAAGATCTGCGAGTTGATCCCGACCACCTCGCCGCGGACGTTCAGCAGCGGCCCGCCGGAATTGCCCCGGTTGATCGCCACGTCGGTCTGGATGAAGGGCACGTACTGCTGGCTGGGATCGAGCGAGCGGCGGCCGACGCCGCTGACGATGCCGGCGGTGACCGAATGGTCGAAGCCGAACGGCGAACCGATCGCCAGCACCCACTGGCCCGGCTTGAGGCTGCGCGAATCGCCGATCTTCAGCACCGGCAGGCCGCTGCCCTTGACCTTCAGCAGCGCGACGTCGGACAGCGGATCGCTGCCGACGAGTTCGGCCGCCAGCTCGTTGCGGTCGCTCAGACGCACGACGATGTCGTCGGCGCCGGCGACCACGTGGTGGTTGGTCAGCACGTAGCCGTCCGGCGAGATGATGAAACCGGTGCCCTGCGACATGCCGCCGCGCGGGATCGGCATCGGCTGCCCGGGCGCCTGCTGCTCGAAGAAACGGCGGAAGAATTCCGGCACGTCGTCGGGCAGCGGATCGCGCCCCGCGAGCTCGCGGTCGTCGGCGGCGCCCGACGTCGCCTCGATATTGACGACGGCCGGGCCGGCCCGCTCGACCAGCCGGGTGAAGTCGGGGAGGTTGACGATCGGCGCCGGCGGATCGGCGCGCTCGGTCGTCTGCGCCTGGGCGGCGGACGAGGCCAGCGCGAGCGCGAGCAGCAGAAGGCGACAGGATCTGGAGATCATGGGGGGTGGGCTCCCGTTCTGTGGAAAGGAATCGGCGCTTGGAGAGGCTGCGCCCAGGAAAGTTCCCGACGATGCCATCGGCGGCGTGAGCAGGTCGGCATGGGCCGGGGATGGCGCGGCGCGCTCAACCATCGGCCGGTGGCGTGCGTTCGGCGGGCAGTGCGCGCACGGTGCGGGCGAAGCGGTCGACGGTCGCCAGCGGCACCTTGCCGATCGCCAGCACGCGCCAGCCGTCGACCCAGTACGAACGCGCGTGCACCGCACCGCGACGCGTCGTCGTCGCGCCGCGCAGTCCCGGCCCGATCCGTTCGACGTAGACCGACACGCTCGCCAGCCCGTCGCTGAAGAGCAGCTGCACGCCGTCGCCCACCGGACGCGAGGCGCGCAGCGCGTAGCCCGGCGGCGGCACCGGCACTTCCCAGCGCGGTGTCGAGCGCAGGTGGCTCGCCCCGCGCCGCGCCGGCAGCGGCACGGCCTCGGCCGACGGCTGCAGGTCGGCGTCGGCGGGCGTCGTGAACCGCAGTTCGGTGAATGCGACCTGCTCGATGGCGGTGCCGTCCGCATCGAGCAGGTCGACGCGCAGCGGCAGGCCGGTGCGGCGCTCCAGCCACAGGCGATGGCCGTAGCGCCAGCCGTCGCGCGCGGGCACGTCGATCACCTGCGCGTCGTGCCCGGCGACGCGGCCTGCGTTTCCCAGCGTCGCGCGATAGCCGCGCAGGCCGGCCGCGCGCGACAGCGCCTCGGCGCCGGACCAGCGCCCGGTCGTCGCGCCCTCGTAGGCGACGCTGCCGGAGCCGGTGCCGACGCACACGACCCGCTCGCCGTCGCGCGCGACCTCGCGCCGCGGACCGGTCACCGCGACCAGCCGCTCGCGTTCGCGGCCATCGTCGTCGCGATGCCAGACCTTCATCGTCTCGATGCGCCCGTCGGCGAGGTAGACGAGCGTGCCTTCGTAGTCGAGCCCGCGCAGCGCCGGACCGATCATCGCCAGCCACCGGTCGACCTCCGCGGCCTGCAGCGGCGCCGCGAGCATCGCCAGCGCGAGCAGCAGCGCGCGGATCACCGGCCGCCGTCCTCCGGCATCCCGCGCGTGTCGGCCGCGACCGCGCCGTCCTGCACGACGACATCGACGTACGGCATGAAGCCGGCCACGCCGTCCTCGGCCATCAGCGTGTTGTGCCCGACCAGGTACGCCTCGAGCTGCGAATCGTCCGTCGCCAGCGGCGAACGCGGCCACGGCTTCGCCGGCGACTCGGCGAGCGGGAACCCGGTGACCGGCGGCAGCGGCGATGCCGGCGCTTCGATCGCCTCGCCCGGTAGCGCGGCGTCGCGGTCCGGCGCGACGGTGGGCGTCGGATCGGCGACGAGCGTCGGCGGCGTCGACTCGAGCAGCGGCCGCGCCGGCAGCAGCACGGCCACCAGCACCGCGGCCGCCGCGGCGGCGAGCCACGCGGCACGATGCCGCCGCGGGCGCGGCTCGCCGGCGATCGCGGCGGCGACGGCCGGCGCCAGCGTGGCCGGCATTTCGCGCACGGGCTGGCCACGCAGGCAGGCCGACGCGATCTGCCAGCGCTCCCAGCGGGCGCGGAGCGCCGGGTCGGCGTCGAGACGCCGCTGCAGGAAGCGCGCCTGATCGGCCGGCAGCTCGCCGTCGGTCCATGCGCTCAGCTGTTCGAGCAGGTCGTCGTCGGAGGTCATGGGCGTACCCGTTCGTCGTGGCCCAGCAGCGGGCGGAGTCGTTCGTCGATCGCCTCGCGGGCGCGGAAGATCCGCGAGCGCACGGTGCCGATCGGGCACTGCATCCGCAGCGCGATCTCCTCGTAGCTCAGGCCTTCCACTTCGCGCATGCTGATCGCCTCGCGCAATTCCTCGGGTAGCCGTTCGACCGCGCGCATCACCGTTTGTTCCACTTGCTGGCGCATCAGTTCGCGCTCGGGGGTCGCGTTCTCGCGCAGGCGCAGGCCGGACTCGAACTGTTCGGCGGTTTCGACCTCGATGTCGTCGGTCGGCGGCCTGCGGCTGTGTGAAACGAGGTGGTTCTTGGCGGTGTTCACTGCGATCCGGTGGAGCCAGGTATAGAACTGGGCGT
>CBIHMN010000240.1:0-3973 GCA_966211005.1 uncultured Arenimonas sp. | reverse complement strand
GGCAGGCGATGCGCATCATGGGCGGCCAGTTCGTGATGGGCCGGAACATCGGCGAAGCGCTCGCGCGCAGCCGCAAGGGCGACCAGGCCGCCTACCTGTATTCGTTCGACATGCTCGGCGAGGCGGCCTTCACCCAGGCCGACGCCGATCGCTACTTCGGCGCGTATCGCGACGCGATCCTCGCGATCGGCGCCGGCGGCCCGTATGCCGACGTGCTGTCGGCGCCGTCGATCTCGGTGAAGCTGTCGGCGCTGCACCCGCGCTATGAGGTCGCCAAGCGCGAGCGCGTGCTGGCCGAGCTGACGCCGCGCGTGCTGCAGCTGGCGCAGCTGGCGAAGGCGCAGGGCATCGGCTTCACGATCGACGCCGAGGAATCGGAACGGCTGGAACTGAGCCTGGACGTGATCGGCGGGGCGTATGCCGATGCGTCGCTCGAAGGCTGGGAAGGCTACGGCCTCGCCGTGCAGGCCTACCAGAAGCGCTGTCCGTACGTGCTCGACTGGCTCGCCGACCTGGCGCGCCGCGTCGGCCGCCGCATCCCGGTGCGGCTGGTGAAAGGCGCGTACTGGGACAGCGAGATCAAGAAGGCGCAGGCCGAAGGCCATGCCGGCTATCCGGTGTTCACGCGCAAGGCGAACACCGACGTGAGCTACCTCGCCTGCGCGCGCCGGATGTTCGACGCGCACGACGCGATCTACCCGATGTTCGCGACGCACAACGCGCAGACGATCGCCGCCGTGCACCACTTCGCGCAGGGCCGGCGCTTCGAGTTCCAGAAGCTGCACGGCATGGGCGACGACCTGTACGCCGAAGTGATCCCCGCCGACCGGCTCGGCGTGCCGTGCCGCGTCTACGCGCCGGTCGGCGCGCACGAGGACCTGCTGCCGTACCTGGTGCGTCGCCTGCTCGAGAACGGCGCGAACTCGAGCTTCGTCAACCGCATCACCGACGAGCGGCTGCCGGCGGCGGAACTGGTCGCCGATCCGGTCGCCACCGTCGCCGCGTACGACAGCAAGCCGCATACCCGCATCCCCCAGCCGCGCGACCTGTACCGGTTCGCGGGCGAACCCAGGAACAATTCGATGGGCGCCAACCTTTCCAACGACGACACCCTCGCCGCGCTCGCCGGCTCGATGAACGCCGCGGTGAAGCCGTGGACCGCCGCGCCGCTGGTGCCGGGCGCCGCGCCGGCGACGACGCCGATCGACGTGACCAACCCCGCCGACCGCCGCGAGCGCCTCGGCCAGTGGACGCCGGCCGACGCCGCCACCGTCGAGCAGGCGCTGAAGAACGCCGTCGGCGCGCACGGTCGCTGGGATTCGACGCCGGCCGCGAGCCGCGCGGCCATTCTCGAGGACGCCGCCAACCGCCTCGAGGCGCGCCTGCCGGAATTCATGGCGCTGTGCGTCAAGGAAGCCGGCAAGTCGCTGTCGTCGTCGGTGGCCGAAGTGCGCGAAGCCGTCGACTTCCTGCGCTACTACGCGATGAAGGCGCGCGAGCAGTTCGGCGCGCCGGTTCCGTTGCCCGGCCCGACCGGCGAATCCAACGCGCTGTCGCTGCACGGCCGCGGCGTGTTCGTCTGCATCAGCCCGTGGAACTTCCCGCTCGCGATCTACCTCGGCCAGGTCGCCGCGGCGCTCGCGTCGGGCAACGCGGTGATCGCCAAGCCCGCCGAGCAGACCACGCTCACGGCGTTCGTCGCGACGCAGCTGCTGCACGAGGCCGGCGTGCCGAAGGACGTGCTGCAGTTCCTGCCCGGCGACGGCGCCACCGTCGGTGCCGCGCTGACGCGCGACCTGCGCGTCGACGGCGTCTGCTTCACCGGCTCCACCGAAACGGCGTGGGCGATCAACCGCGCGCTCGCGGCGCGCAACGGCCCGATCGCCGCGCTGATCGCCGAGACCGGCGGCCAGAACGCGCTGATCGCCGATTCCTCGGCGCTGCCCGAGCAGCTGGTGAAGGACGCGATGGCGTCGGCGTTCGATTCCGCCGGCCAGCGCTGCTCCGCCGCGCGCGTGCTGTTCGTGCAGGCCGACATCGCCGACAAGGTGATCCACATGCTCGCCGGCGCGATGGACGAACTGGTCGTCGGCGACCCGGGCCTGCTGAGCACCGACGTCGGCCCGGTGATCGACGAGGACGCGCGCGAGGTGCTCGCCGCGCACGCGGAGAAGATGGATCGCGAAGCGAAGGCCATCAAGACCGTCGCGTTGCCGGAAGCCACGCGGCACGGCAGCTTCTTCGCGCCGCGCGCGTACGAACTGCAGTCGCTGTCCCAGCTCGAGCGCGAAGTGTTCGGCCCGGTGCTGCACGTGATCCGCTGGAACGCCGGCGACCTCGACGCCGTGCTCGACGCGATCAACGCCACCGGCTACGGCCTGACGCTGGGCGTGCATTCGCGCATCGACAGCACCGTCGAGAAGATCGCGCGCAAGGTGAAAGTGGGCAACTGCTACATCAACCGCAACCAGATCGGCGCGGTCGTCGGCGTGCAGCCGTTCGGCGGCGAGGGGCTGTCGGGCACCGGCCCGAAGGCCGGCGGGCCGCACTACCTGCTGCGGTTCGCGACGGAGCGGACGATGACGGTGAACACGACGGCGGCGGGCGGGAATGCGTCGTTGTTGACGCTGGACGATTGAGGCGGGGCCGGAAACATTGGGCAAGCCACAAGATCTCGCCGCGGATCACGCGGATCAACGCGGATAAAGCCCGCGTTGCTCATTGAAGAGCTCTTAGCCGCGTGATCCGCGTGATCCGCGTCGAGGCGTCGCCTTTCTGCCTCGTGCCGCAGACTCACTCCGCATCCCGCGTCGCCTCCTCCAGCATCACCCACCGGTCATCGCGGAACTCGAGTTTCGCCGTGCCCGCGCGGGGTGAGCCGAACTCGACCGCGGTGAATTCGAGCCACGCGGTGTTTCCGTCCTGCCGGCCGCCGGTGACGACGACGTCCGTCGGCGCCATCGCCTTCATCATCGCCAGCTGCGCGGCGAAGTCCGGCGTGTCGCGCGCCGCCTGCATTTCGGCGGCGCGGTCGGGCGGCAGCAGGTCGGCGAGCGCGTCGAGGTCGCCGGCGCGCAGGGCCTGGTTCAGCGCGAGATAGGCCTGGCCGGGCGCGCCGCCGCCGGGCGGCAGCGGCGTGCCGGGCGGTGGCGGCGCGTCCTTCGGGTCGCCGAGGCGCGGCACGTCGAACGTGACGTCGCAGGCGAAACCGTCGTCCTCGTCGGTGTAGCGGTAGCGGCCGGCGACGGGGCCGGCGCCGGTCGCCGACGGCGCCGGTTCGACGGTGCCGAGGCCGTCGCCGCCGCGGCTGATGCTCGTGCCGGGCGAGAACCATGCGGCGAGCTGCGTCACTTCGCCGTCCTCGATCGTGAGCACGAGCTTGCCGCTGTCGTCGCCGTCGTCGTCGAACGCCTGGTCGCTCAGGGCGTCGTCGCGATCGGTGGCGCGGGCGAGCGCGCCGTGGTCGAACGCGAACGAACCCAGGCCGATCGCCAGCGGCACCGGCACCGGATCGGGTTCGCCGTCCCCGTCCCAGTCGGCGGGCTCGAAATCCTCGTCGGGCGGCACGATCCATGCGGCGCCGTCCTCGAGCGCGAGCCGGTGGCCGTCGTAGGTGCAGCTGCCCTGCACCGTCGCCGCCACCGGCGCGGCCAGCGCCAGCCCGATCGCCAGTCCCGCCGCCGTGCGCGTGATCGTGTCCATGAGGTCCTCCGCGGTCGTGTCCCGGTAGAACGCCGCGGCCGGTCGATCCGGGCCGCACGCGGCGCGGAGGCGGCGGATTTCGCCGCGGCCGGCGTTTTCGGGCAGGCTTAGGGCCCCTCTTCGCCGGCGCCTGCATGTATCTCGAGCACTACGGTCTTCGCGAACCGCCGTTCTCGATCACGCCCGACCCGCGCTTCGTGTTCCTCAGCGAGCGCCACCGGGACGCGCTCGCGCACCTGCTGTTCGGCATCGGCCAGGGCGGCAGCGGCGG
>CBIHMN010000239.1:0-3992 GCA_966211005.1 uncultured Arenimonas sp. | reverse complement strand
GCCCGGCAGCAGCGTCAGCACGCCCTTGGCTTCCAGCGCCTGCAGGTGCGCCTGCGCCGAGCGCGGCTGCGAGAACCCGAACTCCCGGGCGATCTCGGCCAGCGTCGGCGGCAGCCCGTGGCGCGCGACCTGGGCGGTGACGAAATCGAGGATGGCCTGCTGGCGGTCGGTGAGCGTATCCATGACACAAATATATGTGGTATTCCTGTCGCCGGCCAGTGATCGTCCGACCCCAGCCTGCGAGTCCGCCGGCTCAAGGGCTGAGACGCCGCCGGGCTACCCTTCACCCTGTTCCCCTTCACGTCCGGTGACCCGATGGCCAAGGCGAAAACCGCCTACGTCTGCAGCGAATGCGGTGCCTCCTCCAGCAAATGGCAGGGCCAGTGCGGCGAATGCGGCGCGTGGAATTCGATGAGCGAATTCGTCGTCGAGCCGGCGTCCGCGGCCAAGGCAGGCCCGCCGCTGGCCCGGCAGGGTGGCTGGGCGGGGCGGCCGGAGGCGGCCGGCGTCGTCGCGCTGAAGGACGTGGGCCACGATGCCGAGGTGCGGGTCACGACGACCATCGGCGAACTCGACCGCGTGCTCGGCGGTGGTCTGGTCGAAGGCTCGGTGGTGCTGGTCGGCGGCGACCCGGGCATCGGCAAGTCGACGCTGCTGCTGCAGGCGGTCGCGGCGATGTCGGCGCACCTGCCGGCGCTCTACGTCACCGGCGAGGAATCGCTGGCGCAGGTCGCCGGCCGCGCGCAGCGCCTCGGCCTGCCGCTCGACAATCTGCACGCGCTGGCCGAAACCTGCGTCGAGAAGATCCTCGGGCAGGCCGCGGCGGCGAAACCGGCGCCGAAACTGCTGGTCGCCGACTCGATCCAGACGCTCTGGAGCGAACTGCTCGCCGCCGCGCCGGGTTCGGTGAGCCAGGTGCGCGAAAGCGCCGCGCGGCTCGTGCGCTTCGCCAAGGAAACCGGCACGTCGGTGTTCCTCGTCGGCCACGTGACGAAGGAAGGCGGCATCGCCGGCCCGCGCGTGCTGGAGCACATGGTCGACGCGGTGCTGTATTTCGAAGGCGAATCCGGCAGTCGCTTCCGCGTGCTGCGCGCGTTCAAGAACCGCTTCGGCGCGGTCAACGAACTCGGCGTGTTCGCGATGGGCGACAAGGGCCTGCGCGAGGTGCCGAACCCGTCGGCGATCTTCCTGTCCGGTTCGAGCACCGCGCAGCCGGGCAGCGCGGTGATGGTCACGCGCGAGGGCACGCGGCCGCTGCTGGTCGAGGTGCAGGCGCTGGTCGATTCTTCGCCGCTGTCGAATCCGCGTCGCGTCGCGCTCGGGCTGGAACAGAACCGGCTGGCGATGCTGCTGGCGGTGCTGCACCGGCATGGCGGCGTCGTCACCGGCGACCAGGACGTGTTCGTCAACGTGGTGGGCGGCATCCGCGTGCAGGAAACGGCGGCCGACCTGCCGGTGCTGCTGGCGGTACTGAGTTCGCTGCGCGACCGGCCGCTCGCGGAGAAAACCGTCGCGTTCGGTGAAGTCGGCCTCAGCGGCGAGATCCGCCCGGTACCCAACGGCGAGGAGCGCCTGAAGGAAGCCGCGACGCACGGCTTCCGGCGTGCGATCGTGCCGAAGGCGAATGCGCCGAAAGCCGGCGCTTTCAAGGGCCTGGAGGTGATCGCGGTGGAACGGCTCTCGGAAGCGATCGACGCGGCGGCGGAATGAACGCCGCCGCGGCTACCGGCGACCTGCGGCTGCCGTTCGCGTTCGGCGACGGCACGCCGGCGGCCGGCACCGGCGTGGTGCGGCCATGGCGGCGCAGCGATCGCGCGTCGCTGCTGCGCCACGCCGACGACGCCGACGTCGCCCGCTTCCTGTCGACGCGTTTCCCGCACCCCTACACGCCGGCCGACGCCGACGCGTGGTTCGCGTCCGTCGAAGCGCAGGGCGAACCGGAAGCGCTCGCGATCGAGGTCGATGGCGAGGCGGTCGGCGGCGTCGGCCTGCGCCGGTCGGGCGATGCCGAGTTCGCGCATTCCGCCGAACTCGGCTACTGGCTCGGGCAGGCGTACTGGCGGCGGGGCATCGTCGCGGCGGCGGTCGCGGTGTTCGTGCCGTTCGCGGTGACGCGCTGGAATCTCGCGCGCCTCACCGCCTACGCGAACCCGCGCAACGTCGGCTCGGTGCATGTGCTCGAGGGGGCCGGCTTCGTCCGGGAGGGCCTGATGCGCGCCCGCGCGGTCCGCGACGGCGAAGTGCACGACCACCTGGTGTACGGGCGCGTCGAACCGTCGCGATTGCCCGGGCGCTAGTCCCGCCGTTCGAAGATCGTCGAGCGTGCGCCGAGCGTGGCGAGCAGCCCGACGAGAGCCACACGTGGCGTCATGCGCGGTGAAGCACGAGTTCGTAGACGAACTTGCTGCCGAAAAACGCCAGCAGCAGCAGCGCCATCGCGACGAGCGTGAGTTTCACCGCGCGCGGTCCGCGCCAGCCCCACCGCCAGCGGCCGAACAGCAGCACCGCCAGCACGATCCACGACAGGATCGACAGCACCGTCTTGTGGCCGAGGTCCTGCGCGAACAGGTCTTCGACGAACAGCACGCCGGTCAGCAGCGTCAGCGACAGCAGCGCGAAGCCGACGCCGAGGCTGCGGAACAGCAGCGTCTCGGTCTGGGTGAGCGGCGGCAGCAGGCGCAGCGCGCCGCCGAGGTGGCGCCGGCGCAACGCGCGCTCCTGGAACCACAGCATCAGCGCGAGCAGCGCGGCGACCGCCAGCGTGGCGTAGGCGAGCAGCGCCAGCAGCGCGTGCAGGGTCATGCGCCAGTCCATGCCGGTCGACGCGCGCGCGCCGCCGAGCGTCGCGTACAGCGCCAGCATCGCCGCCGCGAGCGGGAACACGATGATCCCGAGCGCCTCGACGCGCTGCGTCGGGCCCAGCCCCGTCGTCAGTGTCGCCATGCCGAGACCGACCAGCGAAAGCGCGGCGAAGAAGTGCAGGTCGGGGCCGCCGAGCGTGCGCCACGCCACGGCGTGGACGGTCGCGTGCAGCACCGTCGCGGCGATCGCCGGCCCGAGCCAGGCGCGGCCGCGCGGACGCTCCGCATCGCGCCCCGCGAGCAGGCGGGTGGCGAACGCATACATCACGATGGCCAGCAGGCCGGGGACGAGGAAAGTCATCGGCGGAGTTTGGCATAGCCCCCCAGCGGGGGTCCGGTATACTTCGCGGCCCCTTTCGCCCGGCCCACGCACCCATGTTCGAGTCGCTGACCCAGCGCCTGTCCGGCACCCTCCAGCGTCTGCGCGGCCGCGGCCGCCTGACCGAGGAGAACATCCGCGAGGCCACCCGGGAGGTGCGCATCGCGCTGCTGGAAGCCGACGTCGCGCTGCCCGTGGTCAGCGCGCTGATCGAACGCATCAAGGTGCGCGCGGTCGGGCAGGACGTGCTGACGTCGCTGACGCCGGGCCAGGCGCTGATCAAGGTCGTCCGCGACGAGATGGCGGCGGTGATGGGCTCGGCGGCGACCGAGCTGAACCTCAACGTGCCGGCGCCGGCCGTGATCCTGATGGCGGGCCTGCAGGGCGCCGGCAAGACGACCACGGTCGCCAAGCTCGCGAAGCACCTGAAGGAGCGCCGCAAGAAGAAGGTGATGGTCGTCTCGGCCGACGTCTACCGCCCGGCCGCGATCGAGCAGCTGCGCACGCTCGCGCAGCAGGTCGATGCGCCGTTCTTCGCGTCCGACGCGAGCCAGAAGCCGGTCGACATCGTCCGCGCCGCGATCGACGCCGCGAAGAAATCGTTCGCCGACGTGCTGATCGTCGACACCGCCGGCCGCCTCGCGATCGACGCGGCGATGATGGACGAGATCAAGGCGCTGCACGCCGCGGTCGACCCGGTCGAAACGCTGTTCGTCGTCGACTCGATGACCGGCCAGGACGCCGCCAACACCGCCAAGGCCTTCAGCGAGGCGCTGCCGCTGACCGGCGTGGTGCTGACCAAGACCGACGGC
>CBIHMN010000238.1:0-3996 GCA_966211005.1 uncultured Arenimonas sp. | reverse complement strand
TCGCCGTGTTCGAGTTCGAACATCGCGCCGTGCGCCGCGCAGACCAGCCGGCCCTGGTCGAGCAGGAATTTCCCCGGTGCCCAGTCGAGGCGGCGTCCGGCATGCGGACAGATGTTCAGCCAGGCCTGCACGCGCTCGCCGCGGCGGCGCACGATGAGCGACTGCGCTTCGCCGCCGATGACGACTTCGGTTTCCGACAGGCCTTCGGGCGGCAAGGACGGCAGCGGGATTAACGAACCACTTACACTTTCCACGCCACCCCTCGCCATACTGCCTGCCCGCATTCTGCCACGCCCCTCCGATGCCCTTCTTCTTCCACCGCGTCTTCAGCTACCGCCCGCACAAGCCGCGCAACCCGTGGCTGAAGCTGCTGCTGGGCGTGGTCGGCGTGCTGCTGCTCGGCGTGCTGGTGGTGTTCGGGCTGGTTGTCGGCCTCGGCATGCTGCTGTTCGCCGCCGCGCGCCGCATGCTGCGCGCCCGCCCGGTCCCGGCGAACGTCGCTTCGCCGGACGTGATCGAGGGCGAATACGCCGTCGTGCGCGAGGCGCCGGACCGGCTGATCACCACGAACTAGTTTTGTGAGCTTCTGCGTGGCAGTGCCGCGTCGCGGCCTGTGGCAGCGCGTGATGCTGCCCGACCGGCTTGCGCGAGCCCGCAATCGCCGCGAATCCACTACCACGTAAAGCTGTGAAGCGAGCAGCTGGAATCCGATGCCCACCCTCTTCCCCGCTCCGCCGATCCCCACGCTGCCTGTCGAAGGCACCTCCGCGCGCTTCCCCGTCCACCGCATCTACTGCATCGGCCGCAATTTCGCCGAGCACGCGAAGGAGATGGGCGCGACGGTCGATCGCGGCAACCCGGTGTTCTTCACGAAACCCGCCGACGCGATCGTCGCCGGCGGCGGCGCGGTGCCGTATCCGCCCGCCACGGCCGACCTGCATCACGAGGTCGAACTGGTCGTCGCGCTCGGTCGCGACGCGCACGGCGTGGTCGCCGTCGACGACGCGATGTCGCTGGTGTTCGGCTACGGCGTCGGCCTCGACCTGACGCGGCGCGACCTGCAATCGGCGGCCAAGGCCAAGGGCCTGCCGTGGGACACCGGCAAGGGCTTCGATCATTCCGCGCCGGCGAGCGCGCTGGTGCCGGCCGCGGCTGTCGGCGAGCCGGGCGCACGGCGTATCCGCCTGCAGGTGAACGGCGAGACGCGGCAGGAATCCACGCTCGACCAGATGGTGTTCCCGGTGCCCGAAGTGCTGCACGAACTCTCGAAGCTCTATGCGCTGAAGGCCGGCGACCTGGTGTTCATGGGCACGCCGGCCGGCGTCGCGGCGCTGCAGCGCGGCGACCGGTTCGAGGCCCGGGTCGACGGGCTGCCGACGCTGGCGGGACACATCGTCTGACCGCGGTGTAGATTGCCCGGGCCGGGGGAAACGTCGACGGGAGTCATGTGCATGGGGATGATGTCGGAGTTCAGGGAATTCGCGATGCGCGGCAACGTGGTCGACCTCGCGGTCGGCATCGTGATCGGCGCCGCGTTCGGCAAGATCGTCACGGCGTTCGTCGACGGCATCGTGATGCCGCTGCTGGGCATGATCACCGGCGGCGTCGATTTCTCCGACCGCGCGGTCGTGCTGTCACCGGCCACCGTCGATGCGACCGGGGCCGAGGTACCGGCGGTGCTGTTGCAGTACGGCCTGCTGATCCAGACGATGCTCGATTTCGCGATCGTCGCCTTCGCGATCTTCCTCGTCGTCAAGGCGATCAACCGGATGAAGCGCAGGGAAGAGGCCAAGCCCGACCCGGTGCCGAGCGAAGAAGTGAAACTGCTCACCGAAATCCGCGATGCCCTGAAGCGCTGACCGGCGCGTCGCACCGCGTTGCCGCCGGCCCTTCGGGGCCGGCTTCATTTTCCGGAGTCCGAAGATGCCCCTGTCGTCGCCGTTCGTTCCATTCGCTTTCGCCGTCGCCACGGCACTCGCCGCTCCGGTCGCCGCGTCCACGGCGCCGGCGGCGTTCGACGCCGACGACCTGGCGCACGCGGCGGCGCTGCGCGACCGCGCGCTCGCCGACAACGAGGCGTACGCGCTGGTCGAATCGCTGACGACCGAGATCGGTCCGCGTCTCGCCGGCACGCCGGCCGACGCGCGCGCGGTGGCGTGGGCGAAGGCGAAGTTCGAGGCGCTCGGCTACGACCGTGTGCGGCTGGAACCGGTGACCTTTCCGGTGTGGCGGCGCGGCGCGGAATCGGCGCAGGTGCTGGCCCCGTTTCCGCAGCCGCTGGCGATCACCGCCCTCGGGGGCAGCGTCGGCACCGGCGGCGTGCTCGACGCGCGGGTCGTGCGCTTCCGGGACTTCGACGCGCTGAAGGCCGCGCCCGACGGCAGCCTCGCCGGCAAGATCGCGTTCGTCGATCTCGGGATGGAGCGGCATCGCGACGGGCACGGCTATACGCCGGCTTCGGCGATCCGCGGCGGGGGTGCGGTCGAGGCCGCGCGCAAGGGCGCCGCGGCGCTGCTGATCCGTTCGGTCGGCACCGATCGCGACCGGCTGCCGCATACCGGCGCGATGAAGTACGCCGAGGGCGTCGCGAAGATTCCCGCCGCGGCACTGTCCAACCCCGATGCCGACCAGCTGGCGCGGATGCTCGCGCGCGACGTGCCGGTGACCGTGCGGCTCGACATCGATGCCGGCGTCGCGGGCACGTACACCTCGCACAACGTGATCGGCGAGATCGTCGGACGCGAGCTGCCGGACGAGGTCGTGGTCATCGGCGGGCATCTCGATTCGTGGGATCTCGGCACCGGGGCGATCGACGATGCCTCCGGCGTCGGCATCGGCATGGCCGCGGGCGCGCTGATCAAGGCCGCCGGCCGCGCGCCGAGGCGCACGGTGCGCGTCGTCGCGTGGGCGAACGAGGAATCCGGCCTGTACGGCGGCAAGGCGTATGCCGCGGCGCTCGACGAAGCGGGCGTCGACGCGCACCAGCTCGTCGCCGAGAGCGACTTCGGCGCCGGCCGCATCTACGCGCTGCGTGCCGGCGTCGCCCCGGCGGCGTGGCCGGTGGTGGAGGCGATCGGCGCGGTGCTCGCGCCACTGGGCATCGTCACCGAGGCCGACGTCCCGACGGCGGGGCCGGGTCCCGATGTGCTGCCGGCGACGGCGCGCGGCACGCCGTGGGCGCAGCTGGCACAGGACGGCAGCGATTATTTCGACTGGCACCACACCGCGAACGACACGCTCGACAAGGTCGACCCCGAGGCGCTCGACCAGCAGGTCGCGGCCTACGCCGCGCTCGCGTGGCTCGCCGCGGAATCGGCGGTCGATTTCGGCCGCGCACCGCCGAAGGCGCCGACGCCACCCGCCCCGCCCGTCCGGGAACGCCGATGAGCGACAGCCCCTATCGCGGCCCGCCGGGCAAGCGGCCCGACAAGCGCCAGCGCGAACAGCAGCGCGCCGATGCCTCGCGCGCCGACGCCGCGCGCCGCGAGGCCGGCGGGCACCGCGGCGCGCGGCCTTCGTCGGCCGACGTGACCGGACCGGACGCGCGCGAGCCCCGCGAACAGCGGCTGCACGGCGTCAACGCGTGTCTGGCGATGTTCGCGGCGCGGCGCGACGACCTGCGCAAGGTCTGGCTGCTCGAATCGCGATTGGGAGCGTTCCGCGAGGTCGTCGCGCACTGCGTGAAGCACCGGGTCGGCTACACGGTCGTCGGCGACGAGGACCTGCGACGGTTGTCGGGCAGCGACCACCACGAAGGCGTCGTGTTCGCCACCGCGCCGGCCGCGGAGGCGAACCTGTCGGCGTGGTTGCGCGATCTGCCCGCCGGGCCGCAGCTGGCGATCTGGCTCGACGGCGTCGGCAATCCGCACAACCTCGGCGCGATCCTGCGCACCGCCGCGCACCACCGTCGCCGCCGGCACGAAACCGGCCGAGCGCAGCTGCGCCAGGGCGTTGTCCGGGCGGCCGAGCCGCACGAGCGGCACGCGTTCGGCGCCG
>CBIHMN010000237.1:0-4004 GCA_966211005.1 uncultured Arenimonas sp. | reverse complement strand
TTGGCGACGTTGCGGTGCACGAACACCTCGCCGGGCATCAGCCCGGTGATCTGGTTCGCCGGGACGCGCGAATCGGAACAGCCGATCCACAGGTATTTCGGGTCCTGCAGCTGCGACAGGCGCTTGAAGAACCCGGGGTCCTCCGCGCGGACGCGGTCGGCCCACGCCTTGTTGCGATCCAGCAGTTCCTTCAGCGGCATCGGCTACCCCAGTGCGATCGTGACGTTCTTGGCTTCGGTGAAGAATCGCATGGCTTCCCAGCCGCCTTCGCGGCCGACGCCGCTCTGTTTCGCGCCGCCGAACGGCGTGCGCAGGTCGCGATTCATCCAGGTGTTGATCCAGACCACGCCGGCCTGCAGCCGCTCGGCGAGCCGGTGCGCGCGGCGCAGGTCGCTCGTCCAGACGCTGGCCGCGAGGCCGTACGTGGCCGCGTTGGCCAGCGCCAGCGCCTCGTCGTCGTCGCGGAAGCGCTGCAGCGTCACGACCGGGCCGAAGATCTCCTCGGTATTGGTGCGGCACGACGGACCGAGGCCTTCGATGACCGTCGGCGCGACGAACCAGCCGTCCGCGCAGCGCCCCGGCACGCGCACCGCGTCGCCGCCGGCGAGCACGGAGCCGCCTTCGTCGCGGGCGAGCTGCACGCAGCGCAGGATCTTGTCGAAATGCGCCTGCGAGACCACCGGTCCGAGATCGGTGCCGGCGTCCAGCGGGTCGCCGACGACCATCGCCTGCGCCTTCGCGACCAGCGCGTCGCGGAATTCCTCGTAATAGGCGTCCTGCACCAGCACGCGCGAGCCGCACAGGCAGATCTGGCCGGAATTGAGGAACGCGGAGCGCGCGACGGCGTCGACGAGACCGGCGCGCGGCGCATCCGCGAACACCAGCGTGGGGTTCTTGCCGCCGAGCTCGAGCGACGTCTTCTTCAGGGCCGGTGCGCAGTGCGCGGCGATGCGGCGGCCGACCGTGGTGCTGCCGGTGAAGCTGACCGCCGCGACGTCCGGGTGCGTGACCAGCGGCTCGCCGACGCCCGGGCCGGTGCCCTGTACGATGTTCAGCACGCCGGGCGGGAAGCCGATGTCGCGCGCCGCCTCGCCGAGCATCCACGCGGTCACCGGCGTCACTTCCGACGGCTTGCCGACGACGCAGCAGCCCGCGGCGAGCGCCGGCGCGATCTTCCACGTGAACAGGTACAGCGGCAGGTTCCACGGGCTGATGCAGGCGACCACGCCGAGCGGCTGGCGCAGCGTGTAGTTCACGACGTCCGGGGCCGCGTGCGACTCGCTGGCGAACTGGGTCGCCGCCGCGGCGAAGAAGCGCAGGTTGGCGATCGCCCGCGGAATGTCGAGGGCACGGGCGAGGGCGAGCGGCTTGCCGGCGTCGCGCGATTCGGCCTGCGCGAAATCCTCGATCCGGGCCTCGACGGCGTCGGCGAGCCGATGCAGCCACCGCGCGCGCTCCGCCGACGGCAATGCCGACCATGCCGGGAACGCGTTCCGCGCCGCCGCGACCGCGGCGGCCACCACGGCCTCGTCGCCGTCCGGACAGGCCGCCCAGACCGCGCCGGTCGCCGGCTCATGCACGTCGAGCCAGCGCCCGCCGGCGCCGCCCACGGCGTCTCCACCCACCAGATGCGTCAGTCTCGTCACCCGCCAAGCTTACCCGCCCTTTATTTGCTCAGAGCAGATTTATGCCGTCCTGCGGCCGGGTCGGGCGGAGAACGTAGAATCGGCGCATGGGCATCGAGATCGAACGGAAGTTCCGCGTCGTCGGCGACGGCTGGCGCGCACGCGCTTCGCGGGCCGTGCGGATGGCGCAGGGCTACCTCAACGACCTCGCCGCGCTCGATTCCGGGCGGCAGCGCGCATCGGTGCGGGTCCGGATCGCCGGCGACGCGGCGTACCTGAACCTGAAGTCGCGCGAGATCGGCCACACGCGGCAGGAATTCGACTATCCGGTTCCGGTCGCTGACGCCGAGGCGCTGCTCGCGCTGTGCGTGGGCGGCCGCATCGAGAAGACGCGGCATTACGTCGAACACGCCGGCCACACGTTCGAAGTGGATGAATTCGCCGGCGACAATGCCGGCCTCGTCGTCGCCGAGCTCGAGCTCGACGACGCCCACGCCCCGTTCGAACGCCCCGACTGGCTGGGCGCGGAAGTGACCGACGAGGCGCGGTACTACAACCTGGCGCTCGCCGACCGCCCGTATTCGCGCTGGACCGCGCAGGAGAAACATTGATGCTCGTCATCGGTATCGCCGGCCACGAACTCGCCGCGCACGAGCGCGACTGGCTGCAGCACCCGTCCGTCGCCGGCGTGATCCTTTTCACCCGCAATTTCGCCTCGCGCGCGCAGGTGTCCGAGCTCGCCGCGTCGATCCGCGACGCCGCGCCGCGCCCGCCGCTGCTGTGCGTCGACCAGGAAGGCGGCCGCGTGCAGCGTTTCCGTGACGGCTACCACGCGCTGCCGTCGCTGGAAGGGTTCGGGCGTCGCTACGCGCAGGACCGCGCCGGCGCGCTGGAACTGGCCCGCGAGCATGCGTGGCTGATGGCCGGCGAGATCCGCGCCACCGGCATCGACCTGAGCTTCGCGCCGGTGGTCGACCTCGGCCGCGGCAACCGCGCCATCGGCGATCGCGCATTCCACGCCGATCCCGGCGTCGTCGCCGAATTCACCCGCGCCTACGTCGCCGGCATGCACGAAGCCGGCATGGCCGCGACGCTGAAGCATTTCCCGGGCCACGGCTCGGTGCTGGAGGACACGCATTTCGACGACGCGGTCGATCCGCGCGGCCTCGACGCGCTGCGCGCGACCGATCTCGTGCCGTTCGTCGCCGGCATCGACGCCGGGGCCGACGCCGTGATGATGGCGCACGTGCGTTACCCGGCCGTCGCTCCCGAGCCGGCCGGCTACGCGCCGCGCTGGATCGGCGACATCCTGCGCGGCGAGCTGGGCTTCCGCGGTGTGGTGTTCTCCGACGACATCGGCATGGCCGCGGCCGAATCGGCCGGCGGCATCAAGGCGCGCATCGACGCGCACCTGGATGCGGGCTGCGACGTCGTGCTGGTCTGTCCGCCGGCGCTGGTCGCCGATTCGCTGGAGGCCGTCGAAGACCGCCCGCCGCCCGACAGCGCGGCGCTGGCGGGCCTGATCGGCCGCGGTGCCGCCGGCTGGGACGGCCTGCTCGCGCAGCCGCGCTACGATGCGGCACGCGAGCGCCTGTCCGGCGCCGACACGGGAATCGCGTGATGCCGAACGACCTCGCCGCCGCGCTCGCCGGATCGGAGCTCATCTACGACCGCGCGTCGATCGACGCGTCCATCCGCGCGATCGCCACGCTGATCGACGCCGACTACGCCGACGTCGAGCCCGAGGACCGCCCGGTCTACCTGACGGTGATGCACGGCGGGCTGCTGTTCGCGGCCCAGCTCGCGCTCGAGCTGCGCACCGACCTCGAGTTCGACTACCTGCACGCGACGCGCTACCGCGGCGCGACCACCGGCTCGGGCCTGGCGTGGCTGCACCGGCCGGCGACGCCGCTGCGCGGCCGCCGCGTGCTGATCGCCGACGACATCCTCGACGAAGGCCACACGCTGAAGGCGATCCGCCACTGGTGCGAGGACGAAGGCGCGAGCGACATCCGCATCGCGGTGCTCGCGACGAAGTCGCATGACCGGCGCGTCGACGGCATCGACGCCGACTACGTCGCGCTGGAGGTCCCGGACCGCTACGTCTACGGCTTCGGCATGGACTACCACGAGCAGGGCCGGAACCTGCCGGGGCTGTATGCGCTGGAGGAGGAATAGATGGCGCTCGACCTGGCGGTGATCGGCGGCACCGGTCTCTACCGGCTCGCCGAGCTGCGCGACGCGGCGCCGGTCGCCGGCGACACGCCGTACGGCGCGCCGTCCGGGCCGGTGCGCGTCGGCTCGTTCGCCGGCCGCCGCGTCGGCTTCCTCGCGCGCCACGGCGAGGGCCATTCGCTGCCGCCGCATCGCGTGAACTAC
>CBIHMN010000236.1:0-4013 GCA_966211005.1 uncultured Arenimonas sp. | reverse complement strand
GCGACGCCGGCGAGCTTCGCGCGCTCGTGCAGCGGCACGCCGAGCTTCTCGTAGGTGTCGAGCAGTTCCTGCGGCACTTCGTCGAGCGACTGGTACTTGGGACCCTTCGGCGCGGCGTAGTAGCTGATGGCCTGGAAATCGATCGGCGCCAGCTCGAGCTTCGCCCACTGCGGCGGCGTCATCGTCAGCCAGTGGCGATACGCCTTCAGGCGCCACTCGGTGAGCCATTCCGGCTCGTCCTTCTTCGCCGAGATGAACCGCACGACGTCCTCGTCGAGGCCCGGCGCGAGCGTGTCCGATTCGATGTCGGTGACGAAGCCGGCGCTGTACTTGCGGCCGAGCTGCCGTTCGATTTCCGCGTTGCGTCCGTTCATTCCGTTCTCTCCGCGACGGCCAGTCGCACCGGGATCCGCCGTGCCGCGCGCGCCTTCGGCACCAGGTCGGCGAGGGTCACCGCGCCGAGCGCTTCGGCGATCACGTCGTTGATCCGCCGCCAGTGGGTCGGCAGCCCGCAGTGCGCTTCGTGCTCGCACGTCGAGTGCTCGCCGCTGCATTCCGTCATTTCCAGCGGGCCTTCCATCGCCTCGACGATCGCGATCAGCGAAACCTCACCGACGGACCGCGCGAGCCGGTAGCCGCCATTCGCGCCGCGGAATCCGGCGACGAGCCCGGCGTGGGCGAGTGGCTTGAGCACCTTGGCGACGGTCGTCGGTTCCAGGCGCGCGCGCGCCGCGAGTTCCGCCGCCGGCCACACGCGGTCCGGCTCGCTCGCCAGCACCGTCAGCAGGACGGTCGCGTAATCGGTCAGTCGGGTGACGCGGAGCATCGTCGCGGCCTGTTTCAATCAGGACCGGAATTGTACGATTTCGACGCACCGCGCTCAATGACGGCGCAGTTGTCGAGAATGGTTCGCATCGCGGCGTCGGCGCGGTGCCGCGGGCGGCGGCGATGGGCCACAATGCGGCCCCGCCGACAGGACACGCGACCCGCATGCCGAAGAAAATCGAAGCCCGCCGTTCGAAGATCCACGGCAACGGCGTGTTCGCCGTCGCCCCGCTGAAGAAGGGCGAGCGGGTGGTGCAGTACAAGGGCCTGCTGCGCACCCACGCGCAGACCGACAAGGCTTACGGTGGCGAGCCCGAGACGGGCCACACGTTCCTGTTCACGCTGAACGACAAGTACGTGATCGACGCGAACGTCGGCGGCAACGTCGCGCGCTGGATCAACCACAGCTGCGACCCGAACTGCGAGGCGGTCTGGGACGAGGCCGACAGCGGCAAGCCGAAGGAAGACCGGATCCTGATCGAAGCGATCCGCGACATCCGCGCCGGCGAGGAGCTGACGTACAACTACGGCATCACGCTCGACGAGCCGCATACGGCGAAGCTGAAGAAGGTCTGGGCGTGCCGGTGCGGGTCGAAGAAGTGCACGGGGACGATGCTGCAGCCCAAACGCGCGAAGCGCGGTTAGGCGCCCGTCGGGTCGTGATCGGCCCGGCATGACCTATGACCTTTGGCGCTTCGGGGGCGTCGCACGGAAGATGCGTCGTCTCCGCGAGAATTCCCGCATGTCCCCGAACCGCTTCCCGTCCCCGCTGGCGCTGTTCGCGCTCGTCGTCGCGCCCGCGTCCGCCTTCGCGGTCGAGATCGACGGCCGGATCGATCCGTCGGAATGGGCCGGCGCGCGGCACGTCACCGAGTTCACGATGGTGCAGCCGCTCACCGGCGACGCGCCGACGCTGAAGACCGAGGCCTGGGTGCTGGCGACGCCGGAGGGTCTCGCGGTCGCTTTCAGCAACGAACAGCCGGCCGGCGTGCCGCGCACGACGCAGCGCACGCGCCGCGACCAGGGCGGCCAGCTCGACCGCGTGAACCTGATGGTCGATTTCGACGGCGACGGCCGCACCGGCTACGACTTCATGGTGACGAACGTCGGCGACATTTCCGACGAAGTGATCACCGGCGAGCGGAACTTCAGCCGGGACTGGGACGGGCTGTGGACGTACGCGACCACGCAGGACGCGGACGCGTGGCATGCGGAGATCCTGATCCCGTGGCACGTCGCGCCGATGGCCCGGCCCGAGGGCGGCCGGCGCACGCTCGGGCTGTATCTCGACCGCGTCGTGGGCAGCACGGGCGAGCGCTTCGGCTGGCCGGCGATCAGTTTCAACAAGCCCACTTTCCTGTCGGAGTTCACGAAAGTGGACGTGCCGCTGTACGAGCAGTCGCTGCTGTCGGTGACGCCGTACGTGGTGGCGTCGTCGGACTTCGTCGGCGATGCGTCGGATTTCGACGCCGGCGCCGACCTGTTCTGGAAGCCGAACGGCACGTTCCAGCTGTCGGCCACGCTGAACCCCGATTTCGGCCAGGTCGAGAGCGACGACCTCGTCGTCAACTTCGGCGCGGTGGAGACCTTCTTCGGCGACAAGCGTCCGTTCTTCACCGAGAACCAGGGCCTGTTCGACTTCGCGTTCGGCGCCGGCAACAGCCGGCTGCTTTACACGCGCCGCATCGGCGGGCCCGCCGACGACGGCTCGGGCGAGGCGGGCGACGTGGTGGCCGCGGTGAAGGTCAACGGCAGTCTCGGCCAGACGCGCTACGGCGCGCTGGTCGCGACCGAGGCCGACGACCACGGCCGCGATTTCCTCGCGCTGCGCGCGACGCGCGATTTCGGCGCGCATGACGTCGGCGCGATGTTCACGCGCGTCGATCGCCCCTTCCTCGATCGCGTCGCCAACGTCTATGCGATCGACGACCGCTGGGTGCCGGCGGAAGGGTGGAACATCGCTTCGGCACTGGTCGTGAGCGACATCGACCAGGCCGGCGAGTCGATCACCGACAGCGGCTTCCAGACGCGCATCGACCAGGAAATGGGCGACGGCTGGCGGCAGCAGCTCTATTTCCTGCATCTGGGCGACGATCTGCAGGTGAACGACATCGGCTACATCGACCGCGTCGACTTCAACTACCTGCGCTACGAGCTGGCCAAGCGGCAGACCGGATTGCCGGAAGGATCGTCGTACAACTCCCACGAATGGCGCTGGGCCGCATCGCAGCGGCGCAACGACGGCGGCGTGCGCATCGCCGACGCCGTCGCCGTCAACCGGTACAGCGAACGCTCCGACGGTGGCAGCGAGTTCGCCGAGTTCGCGATGTGGACCGCCGGCCACGACGACCTGATCACCCGCGGCAACGGCATCGTCGACGTGCCGGAAAAGGTGTTCCTCTACTGGGAGCGTTTCCGTCCGCGGCAGGGGCGCTGGTCGCTGTTCGGCTGGGTCCGCGCCTTCGCGGAAGGGCTCGAGGGTGTCGACGGGATGGGCTTCGACGCCGGCATCGAGCCGACGCTGCACCTGAGCGACACGCTCGCGCTGCAGGGCTCGTTCGCGTACCAGCACTCGCCCGACTGGCTGCTGTGGCGCGGCGGGGACCGGCTCGGCTCGTATTCGCAGGACTTCGCGCGCATCGGCGCGAACCTGCAGTGGCAGATCGGCACGCGGCAGGAGCTGCGCGTGAAGCTGGAGACCATCGCGCTCGACGCCGAGCTGCGGCAGGCGTGGCAGGTGGGTGCGAACGGCGACCCGCAGCCGATCGCGACGCCGGCCGACATCGGCGACTTCAGCCTGTCCAACCTCGGCCTGCAGGTGCGCTGGCGCTATGAACTGGCGCCGCTGTCGGACCTGTATGTGGTGTATGGCCGCGGCGGCGCGGCGGATTTCGGCGAGGGCCGACCGCTGTCGCACCTGCTCGGCGACGCGGTGGACCTGCGTGATTCCGACCAGCTGCTGATCAAGCTGAGCTACCGCTTCGAGCTCTGACCCGACCGGGGCCATGGGCGTAGAATGGCCGCCATGGAAACCGTCGATGCGGTGATGCTGTCGCGCATCCAGTTCGCGGCCAATATCAGCTTCCACATCCTGTTCCCGACGATCACGATCGCGCTGGGCTGGGTGCTGCTGTTCTTCAAGCTGCGCTTCCTGCGCACCGGGAACGACGCGTGGCTGTCGGCGTACT
>CBIHMN010000235.1:0-4023 GCA_966211005.1 uncultured Arenimonas sp. | reverse complement strand
GCGCAGCCCCTCGCGCAGGTGGAACGTCCAGGCGCGGCCATCCGCGGACTGGACCCACGCTTCGGCGATGCCCGGGATCAGCCGGCCGGCGCCATCCTCCGCGACGAGCCCCTCGTACAGGTCGCGCAGCACGTTCGCGCACGCGACCTCCGGGCAACGGTGCGCGTCGAGCGTCGAGGGCTCGGGGCCGTTGCCGCGCTCCAGCGTCCGCGCGTCATCGCCGGCGGCGGCCGGCACCGATGTGCACAACAGGAGCAGGAGGTGAAGGCGCCGCCGCATGCCGTCGATCCTAAGCCGTCGCCGCCCGCCGCGACCAATTCCGCCGACACGGCCGCAACGGAGCGGCCGCGCCCGCGGAACGCCGCGCATCCATCGGCCGGGCTAAGCTTGGCGCCCCTTGTCGCCCCGCGGAAACCCTCGATGTCCGGACCCAGTCACGACAAGGCGTCGCCGATCGACGACCGCGGCCAGCTCGTCGATTACCTCGCGTCCGGAAGCAAGCCGGTCGACGCCTGGCGCATCGGCACCGAGCACGAGAAATTCGGTTTCCGGCTCGACGACCTGCGTCCGCCCACGTGGGAAGGCGAGCGCGGCATCGAAGCGCTGCTGCGCGGCCTGACGCGCTTCGGCTGGCAGCCGGTCGAGGAGAAGGGAAAGCTGATCGCGCTCGCCCGCGACGGCGCGTCGGTGACCCTCGAACCCGCCGGCCAGCTGGAACTCAGCGGCGCGATGCTCGAGAACATCCACCAGACCTGCGCCGAGACGCACCAGCACCTGCACGAGGTGAAGACGGTCGGCGACGAACTCGGGCTCGGCTTCCTCGGCATGGGCTTCCAGCCGAAATGGAGCCGCGAGGAGATGCCGTGGATGCCGAAGGGCCGCTACCGGATCATGCGCGACTACATGCCGCGCCGCGGCTCCCTCGGCCTCGACATGATGACGCGCACCTGCACCGTGCAGGTGAACCTCGACTACCGCGACGAAGCGGACATGGTGAAGAAGTTCCGCACGTCGCTGGCGCTGCAGCCGGTGGCCACGGCGCTGTTCGCCGATTCGCCGTTCACCGAAGGCAAGCCGAACGGATTCCAGTCGTACCGCTCGCACATCTGGACCGACACCGATCCGGACCGCACCGGGATGCTCGACTTCGTGTTCGAGGACGGCTTCGGCTTCGAGCGCTACGTCGACTACCTGCTCGACGTGCCGATGTACTTCAGCTATCGCGACGGCCAGTACATCGACCTCAGCGGCCGCTCGTTCCGGAAGTTCCTCGCCGGCGACCTCGCCGAGCTGCCCGGCGTGAAGCCGACGATGACCGACTGGGCCGACCACATGACCACCGCGTTTCCCGAGGTGCGGCTGAAGAAATACCTCGAGATGCGCGGCGCCGACGGCGGCCCGTGGAACCGGCTGTGCGCGTTGCCGGCGTTCTGGGTCGGCCTGCTCTACGACGATGCGGCGCTCGACGCGGCGTGGGACCTGGTGAAGGATTTCACGCGCGAGGAACGCCACGCGCTGCGCGACGGCGTGCCCAAGCACGCGCTGAAGCTGCCGTTCCGCGGCGCGACGCTGCGCGAACTCGCGCTCGAGGCGCTGAAGATCGCCCAGGCGGGCCTGCAGCGCCGCGCGCGCCTCGGCGGCGAATGCCACGACGACGACGAGCGCGTGTTCCTGGAGCCGCTGGTGGAATTCGCGGTTTCGAACGAGACGCCGGCGGACCGGAAGCTGGCGCTGTATCGGGGCGAGTGGGGCGGGAACATCGATCGGGTGTTCCGGGAGTTCGCGTATTGAAGAAAAGCGGATTTGGGATAGGGGATTTACTTGATAGTGAAGTGCCCGCGTCGCCACTATCACGTACATCCCCTATCCCGTATCCGCCCTTGAACCGAATGAAGCCCGACCACTTCCGCCCCCACGATCCCCGCCTCGACGAACTCGACCGCCTGCTCGAGCAGCGCGCCGTGCCGTTCGGCGGCTACGGCATGGAGCAGCTCGACGGGTATCTGACCGCGGTCGTGCTCGCGCCGGGCGACGCGGTTCCCGAGGCGGAGTGGCTGCCGGCGGTCTGGGGCGGCAAGCCGCCGCGCTGGGAGAACGCGGAAGACGAAGGCGCCGCGACGACGCTGCTGCGTCTCGCGCATGCGACCGCCGCGCGCCGCGTGCGCGTGCCGGGGGACGACTACACGATGGAGCACGCGCTGCTGTGGTGGCTGCCGGAGGATCCGGAGGCCGACCACGGCGACGACGTCGACATCGGCGCGGCGTGGGCCGGCGGCTTCCTCGACGGCATGGCGCTGCGCGACGCGGCGTGGGACGAATGGATCGCCGCCGACGACTGGATCGGCGAAGTCGAGGACCACGTCGAGGCGCTCGCGGTCGGCAGCCATCCGCCGGAAACCGAAGGCGGCGCGCCGGTGCCGCTGACGTACGACGAACGGCTCGAGATCCACGCGGCACTGCCGGACATGCTGCACGACGTGCACTGCCATCGCATCGAATCGCTGACGCCGCGCGAACCGGTGCGCCGCGCGGCGACGCCCGAGCGCAACGACCCGTGTCCCTGCGGCAGCGGCCGCAAATACAAGAAGTGCTGCGCCCTGTAGGAGCGGCTTGAGCCGCGACCCGGCCGATCGGCTGCGCTACCCTCCCGGAATGCCGACCCCCCGCGACACTCCCGCCTCGGACACGGCGCGCGGCGCCGACCTCCCGCCTTCCGACGCACTGCTGCGCGACGACGTGCGCCGCCTCGGCGCCCTCGTCGGCGAGATCCTCGCCGAGCAGGTCGGTCCCGGGTTCCTCGCCGAAGTGGAAGCGCTGCGCGTCGCCGCGATCGCGCGCCGCGAAGCCGGCGCGCCGGTCGCGCGGCTCGCGGCGATGCTCGACGACCTGCCGCTCGACCGCGCGGAGCGGCTCGTGCGTGCGTTCGCGACCTATTTCGGCGCGATCAACCTCGCCGAGCGCGTGCACCGCATCCGCCGCCGTCGCGACTACCAGCGGCTCGGCGGCGCGCCGCAGCCGGGCGGCCTCGAACATTCGCTGCGCGCGCTGAAGGACGCGGGCGTCGACGCGGCCGAAGTCGCCGCGCTGCTGGCGCGGCTGCACATCGAGCCGGTGTTCACGGCGCATCCCACCGAAGCCGTGCGTCGCGCGCTGCTGGAGAAGGAAAGCGAAGTGGTGCGCTGCCTCGTCGAGGACATCGACCGCGCGCTGACGCCGCAGGAGCGCCGCGCCGACGTCGAGCGGATGCGCCGCGCGCTCACCGCCGCGTGGCAGACCGACGAGACCCCGCCGCAGAAGCCCACCGTCGCCGACGAGTTCGAACACGTCGCGTTCTATCTCGCCGACGTGCTCTACCGCGTGCTCCCGGTCTTCCACGAAGCGCTCGAGGACGCGCTGCGCGACGTCTGGGGTCCGCGGGAACGGGACCGGGTTCATTCACATCCGGCGACGGGCGTGGCGTCATCGACCGGGGTCGCTTCTGCGCCGGATGTGAATGAACCCGACCCCGTCCTGACGTTCGGCTCGTGGGTCGGCGGCGACATGGACGGCAATCCGAATGTCGGCGCGGCGACCATCGCCGCGACGCTCGCCGGCCAGCGCGCGATGGTGCTGGGCAATTACCGTGGCGAACTGGCCCGGCTCGGCGAGGCGCTCAGCCAGTCGACGAGTCGCGTGGAGGTGTCGCCGGCGCTGGTCGCGCGCAGCGACGCGCTGCAGCGCGAGCTCCCCGACGCCACGGACGCGCTGAAGGCGCGCCACGCGGAAATGCCGTATCGGCGCCTGTGCGCGCTGCTCGCGGCGAAACTCGCCGCGACGGCGGACGACGCGCCGGCCGGCTACGCCGACGCCGCGGCGTTCGTCGACGATCTGCGGCTCGTCGAAGCCAGCCTGCGCGCGCACCGCGGCGAGCACGCCGGCCTGTTCGCGGTGAGGCGGCTGCGGCGTCGCGCGCAGGCGTTCGGGTTCCACCTGGCGGCGCTCGACCTGCGGCAGGAATCGTCGCGCCACGACGCGGCCCTGGCG
>CBIHMN010000234.1:0-4065 GCA_966211005.1 uncultured Arenimonas sp. | reverse complement strand
CTGGCCTGCTGCGCGACGAGGTGCTCGGCGTCGGCCAGCGCGCGGCGATCCTGGAGGACAGCCTGCGCGAGCTGTCGACGCAGGCCACCGAGGGTCGGGAATCGCTGCGCCTCGACGAAGTGGAGATGCTGCTCGGCCTCGCGCAGTCGCGGCTCGACGTGGCCGGCGACCTCGGCGGCGCGATCCGCGCGACGGCGATGGCGCGCGAGGCGCTGACGCCGCTCACCGATCCGGAATACATCAGCCTGCGACAGACGATCGGCCAGGAGCTGTCGGCGCTGCGCGCGCTGCCGGCCGATCCGCGCGTGGTCGCCGGAGGTGAGCTCGACGCGCTGCAGGCGACGCTGCCGCGACTGTCGGCGCGCGCCCCGGGCGAGCTGCCGACGCCCACGACCACGACCGCCACCGGCTGGCAGCGCCTGCTCGACGCGGTGGTGCAGGTGCGCCCGAGCGGCGCGCAGGACCTCGTGTCGCCGGCCGACCGCGCGACCGCCGAAGCCGCGCTGGGACTGGAACTGGCGCTGGCCCGACTGGCGCTCGAACGCCGCGACGAGGACGGCTTCCGGGCCGCGCTGAAACGCATCGACGCGTGGCTGGCGCGGCTCTACGCCGCCGACGCGACCCTCGCCGGCCTGCGGGAGCGGCTGGATGCGCTGTCGACGCTGGCGATGCGGCCCGAGCGACCGACCGGCGGCGCGGCGCTGCAGCAGCTGCGCGACCTGCGCCGGCAGCTCGGCACACGGCCGTGAACCTCTACCGCAGCCTCGTCTGGTGGCTGGCGCTGGCGGTGCTCGGCGCGCTGGCGTGGACGTGGTTCGCGGAGGACATGGGCGACGTCGTCATCCGCTTCCGCGGCTGGACCGTGACGACGACGCTCGCGTACCTGCTGATCGGCTGGGCGCTGCTGTGGTTCGCGCTGTGGGGACTGTGGTGGCTGCTGCGGTTGCCGCTCCGCGCGTGGCGCCGGCGGGCGCGGCAGCTCGCGCGCAATCGCCTCGTGAGCGCGTTCGAGGCGTTCCACCAGGGACGCTGGCCGCGCGCGGGTTCGCTCGCCGCGAAGGCGGCCGAAGATCCGGCGCTGCGCACACCGGCGCTGCTGCTGGCACGGCGCGCCGCGAGCGCGGCCGGCGATGTCGAAGCGGGTGCGCGCCACCAGGCGGCGCTGCTCGCGCACGATCCGGCCACCGCGTCGCTGGAAACCGCGGCGATCGCGATCGACGCCGGACGCCACGACGACGCGCTGGCGGCGCTGGCCGCGGCCGGCACGCCGCCGCCCCCGCGCGCGCTGCTGCTGCAGGCGCGTGCGCTCGCCGCCACCGGCCATGCGCACGACGCGCTGCCGGCGCTCAACACGCTGCGCCGCGAGCAGGCGCTGCCGGCCGATGCGCTGGCCGCGCTCGAACGCGAACTGGTCGCCGCCTCGCTGGCGCAGGCGCCGCAGGCCGACGTGCTGCGACAGCGATGGCTGGCGCAGCCGCAGCGGCTGCAGCACGACGCGGGCATCGCCGCCGCGTTCGCGTCGCGCGCGGCGGCGCTGGGACTCGAGGACGACGCGGGGCGCGCCGTCGCCGACGCGCTCGACGCGCAGTGGGACGAGTCGCTCGCCGCGTTCGTCGGCACGCTGCCGCCGGCGCGCGACGGTTCGCGCCTGCCGCGGGCCGAAGGCTGGCTCGCCACGCATCCGAACAGCCCGGCCCTGCTGCTGGCGCTGGGCCGGCTGTGCCGCGCGCAGCGGCTATGGGGCAAGGCGGAAGATTTCCTGCATCGCGCGCTCGCGCAGGGCGCCGGCGCCGAGGCGTGGGAAGAACTGGGCCACGTCTACGCGGCGCAGGACGACACGCGCGCGCAGCTGGCCTACGCGAACGCGCTGCGCGCGGCGCGCGCCGAGGCACCGCTCGCGCTCACCGGCCGCTCGCTGCGCGAGCAGATCGCCGACCGCGCGGTCGCCGAACAGCGCAACGAACACGGCCTGCCGCTGATTCCGCGCGCCTGAGCACCGGATGCGCGTACGCGCCGGAAAAGAGACGAAGCCACGACGCGGATCAACGCGGATCACGCGGATCGGTGTCCATGACCCTCGTTGCTCTATCCGTGTCCATCCGCGTTGATCCGCGTCGAACGACTTTTCGCCTTCGTCGTGCCCATCAGGCGCCGAGGACAGATGTGCCGGCCGCCTCGGAGGAAGACAGCGTGGCGGGGCGTTCGACGATCGCGGCGACGCCCATGCCGCCGGCGGTGCAGATCGAGATCAGCGCGCGGCCCGAGCCGCGTTCGGCCAGCAGCTTCGCCGCGGTGGCGACGATGCGCGCGCCGGTCGCGGCGAACGGGTGGCCGACCGCCAGCGAGCTGCCGACGACATTGAGCTTCGCGCGGTCGATCGCGCCCAGCGGCGCGTCCAGGCCCAGTTTCTCCCTGCAGAACGTCGCGTCTTCCCACGCCTTGAGCGTGCACAGCACCTGCGCGGCGAACGCCTCGTGGATCTCGTAGAAATCGAAATCCTGCAGCGCCAGGCCGTTGCGCTGCAGCAGCTTCGCCACCGCCCAGCAAGGCGCCATCAGCAGGCCCTCGCCGTGCACGAAATCGACCGCGGCCACCTGCGCGTCGACCAGGTACGCCTGCACCGGCAGGCCGTGCGCCGCGGCCCACTCTTCCGACGCCAGCAGCGCGGCCGACGCGCCGTCGGTCAGCGGCGTCGAATTGCCGGCGGTCAGCGTGCCGTGGCCGGAGCTGCGATCGAATGCGGGCTTGAGCGTCGCCAGTTTTTCCATCGACGTGTCGGGCCGCAGGATGTTGTCCTTGTCCTGACCGCGGAACGGCACGACCAGGTCGGCGAAGAAGCCGCGCTCGTACGCGGCCGCGGCCTTGTGGTGCGATTCCATCGCCAGCCGGTCCTGGTCTTCGCGCGCGATCCGCCATTCCTTCGCCATCAGCTCGCAGTGGTCGCCCATCGACTTGCCGGTGCGCGGTTCGGCGACGCCGGGGAATTCCGGCTTCAGGTCGCGGAACGAAAAGCCCTTGAACGCCGCGAGGCGCTGCGAATTGGTCTTCGCCATGTTCGCGTCGAGCAGGCGGCGGCGCATGCGCCTGGAGACGACGATCGGCACGTCGGACGTCGTGTCCGAACCGCCGCCGATGCCGGCGTCGATCTGGCCGAGCGCGATCTTGTTGCCGACGGTGATCACCGTGTCCAGGCCGGTGCCGCAGGCGCGCTGCAGCGTGATGCCGGGCGTCAGCGGACTCAGCCCGGACGACAGCGCCGCCTCGCGGCCGAGGTTCCAGTCGCTGCTGTGCTTGAGCACCGCGCCCATCGCCACCTCGCCGAGCACCTCGCCGTGCAGGCCGAACTTCTCGACGAGCGCGCCGAGCGTGCGGATCGACATGCCGAGGTTGCCGACGTCGTGGTACGCGGTGTTGTTGCGGACGAAGGGGATGCGGACGCCGCCGAGGATGGCGACACGACGGACGGGCGACATGCGGATCACTCCTGGTCGGCGAAGCGGGAAAGGGAAGCGGGCACCCGGCCCCAGGCGGGGCGCAGGCGCCACAGGCCGGCGATCCACGCGCGGAACATCTCGGCGGTGGCGTCGTCGGCCGGGCGCGCGTCGAGCAGCGCCATCAGCCGGGTCGGCGCGGCGCCGGCCGCTTCCGCCTCGAGGATCGCTTCGAAATACGTGGTCCAGTCGCGGCCGTAGTCGATGCGCGGGGCGGCGCGCTGCAGCCGCGCGCGCTCTTCCGCCTCGGCGCCGGCATCGCCGTCGGGCTTGCGCGCGACGAGCTGCGCATTGGGGGAATCGCCGATCACCAGCAGCGGCTCGAGGCCGACGCCGCGCACGTACGCGACCAGCTCCTCGGGCACGCAGAACTGGTTGCGCGCCACGTCCTTGCGCTGGCCCGGCGGCGCGCGCGCGGCCTGCGCGACCTCGAACCCGAAGCGCTGCCAGCCGACCGGGTGCGCGAGGTTCCAGTGGTCGAAATAGAACAGCCCGCCGGGCCGCAGCACCCGCGCGACCTCGCGCAGGTAGAGCACCATGTCTTCCTTGTCCATGTGGATGAACACGGCGACGC
>CBIHMN010000233.1:0-4083 GCA_966211005.1 uncultured Arenimonas sp. | reverse complement strand
CTTCGGGGGAGACCGGGGATATGGGGGGACCGCGATCCGGGTTCAATCTTTCAAAGAAAAGTATGGATGTTGGATGTTGGAGTCCGGACGAGGTAGTCGTCGCGCCGGGCCCACTCCCTTGTCCCGACTCCAACATCCAACGTCCATACTTTTCTTTTCAGAGGAGTTCATCCAACCGCTCCACCGGCCGCCCGATCACCGCCCGGTCGTCCGCCTCCAGCACCGGCCGCTCGATCAGCCGCGGATTCGCCGCCAGCAGCCGCGCCCACTCGGCGTCAGGTCGTTCGTCGGTCGGGGACAGCCCCAGCCCCGCCGCTTCGGCGTCCTTGAACCGCACCAGCGCGCGCGGATCGCCGCCGAGCTTGCGCAGCAGGGCCTCGATCCGGGCGGCCGACGGTGGGTCACGCAGGTAATCGATGATCGCCGCCGTCACACCGCGGTCGGCCAGTCGCGCCAGCGCCTCGCGAGACTTGCTGCAGCGGGGGTTGTGCCAGAGTTCCAGGCGGGGACAGTGCACCATTAATTTTCCGTGTTTCACCAAAGACTAATCATGCACTGTCCCCGCCTATAATCCCGGCATGGACGAGCAGACCACCCATTTCGGCTTCCGCGACGTACCGGTCGGGGACAAGAAGAAGCTCGTCGGCGAGGTGTTCAGTTCGGTCGCGCGCCAGTACGACCTGATGAACGACCTGATGTCGCTCGGCATCCACCGCGTGTGGAAGCGCTACTTCGTCGGCACGTCGGGCGTGAAGCGCGGGGACCGCGTGCTCGACCTCGCCGGCGGCACCGGCGACATCGCCGCGCTGCTGCACGAGCGCGTCGGCGAAACCGGCAGCATCGTGCTCGGCGACATCAACGCGCAGATGCTCGGCGTCGGCCGCGACCGGCTCACCGACCGCGGCCTCGTGCGCGGCCTCGAGTACGTGCAGCTCAACGCCGAAGCGCTCCCGTTCCCGGACCGCAGCTTCGAGCTGGTCACGATCGCCTTCGGCCTGCGCAACGTCACCGACAAGCAGAAGGCCCTCGGCGAGATGCATCGCGTGCTGAAGGTCGGCGGCCGCGCGCTGGTACTGGAGTTCTCGCAGGTGAAGCCGGAATGGTTCCGGCCCGTCTACGATTTCCACTCGTTCCAGGTGCTGCCGCGGCTCGGCCGGCTGTTCGCCGGTGACGCCGACAGCTACCGCTACCTCGCCGAGTCCATCCGCAAGCACCCGCCGCAGGAAGAACTGCAGGCGATGATGCAGGCCGCCGGTTTCGACCGCTGCGATCACCGCAACCTCAGTGCCGGCATCTGCGCGATCCATTCCGGATATCGCACCTGAATCGGCGCCCTGACCGGCCGTCGCGGCGGTTGAGGTTCCCGATCCGCCGGGCTATGGTGGCCCGCAAATCATGTTCTCGAGGCGGCACGCCTGCGTGCCGCCTCGCTTCTTTCTGGAGTCCGAAAATGTCCGCCCTGCCGCCGATCACCCTTTCCGACCGCGATCTGGCGCGCCTCGAGGCGCTGCTGGAATCCCCGGCGGTCGCCGCCCTGCCGGTCGCGCGGGCGCTGTCCGACGAGCTGGCGCGCGCGAACGTGGTACCTGCGGCCGCCGTGCCGGCGGACGTCGTGACCATGAACGCCGCAGTGACGTGCGTCGAGGAGACGAGCGGCGTCGAACATCGCCTCGTGCTGTCCTACCCGGCGGAAGCGGACCCCGCGGCGGGTCGCGTGTCGGTCCTGGCCCCGGTCGGCAGCGCGCTGCTGGGGCTCGCGGTAGGCCAGGCGATCGACTGGGCGGGGCCGGACGGCAGGCCGCTGCGGGTGCGGGTCACCGCGGTCGCCGCGCCCCCGAAAGCGCAGGGCTAGCGCCGCTTCCCACCACGCTCATGCCCCGCAGGTAGAATCGGGCGGTCCACCTGCCCGGATCCGCCCCATGCGCCGCATCGCCCCGACCGCCTGCCTGCTCGTCCTGTCCGTCGCCCTGCCGGCCAGCGCCCAGGACCGCCGCACCGACGAGCATTCGTATTCGGAACCCGACAAGGTCCGCATCGCCGACCTGGCGCTCGACCTCGGCGTGAATTTCGACAAGCGCGAACTCGCCGGCACCGCGACGCTCGACCTCGACTGGCAGGTCGAGGACTACGACGACCTCGTGCTCGACACGCGCGACCTCGTCATCGCCGAAGTGCAGGCGCGCAACGGCAACCGCCGCTGGCGCGACGTGCCGTTCACCCTCGCGGCCGAGGACGCGCGCTTCGGCAGCAAGCTCACCATCGACCTGCCGCGCCAGTACGAGCAGGTGCGCATCGAATACCGCACGTCGCCGGAGGCGTCGGGCCTGCAGTGGCTCGCGCCGTCGATGACCGCCAGCGGCCAGCCCTTCATGTTCAGCCAGTCGCAGGCGATCCACGCGCGCAGCTGGGTGCCGCTGCAGGATTCGCCGTCGGTGCGCTTCACCTACACGGCGCACGTCACCACGCCGAAGAACGCGATGGCGCTGATGAGCGCGAACAACGATCCCGACGCGGTGCGCGACGGCGACTACACGTTCGAGATGCCGCAGGCGATCCCGTCGTACCTGCTGGCGATCGCCGCCGGCGACCTGGTGTTCAAGCCGATCGACGAGCGCAGCGGCGTCTGGACCGAACCGCAGACGATCGACAAGGCCGTGGCCGAATTCGCCGACACCGGCAAGATGATCGACGTCACCGAATCGCTGTACGGCCCGTACCGCTGGGGCCGCTACGACCTGCTGATCCTGCCGCCGTCGTTCCCGTTCGGCGGCATGGAGAACCCGCGGCTGAGCTTCATCACGCCGACGGTGATCGCCGGCGACAAGTCGCTGGTGTCGCTGATCGCCCATGAACTGGCCCACTCGTGGTCGGGCAATCTGGTGACGAATGCGAGGTGGAAGGACATGTGGCTCAACGAGGGTTTCACCTCGTACGTCGAGAACCGCATCGTCGAGGCGCTGTACGGCAAGGAACGCGCCGACATGGAATTCGTCAACAGCCGCAACGGGCTGAAGGCGGAGCTGGTCGACGTGCCGGTCGAGCAGCAGGTGCTGGTGCTGCCGATGCGCAGCGGCAGCGACCCGGAGGACGCGCTGGGTTCGGTCG
The DNA here is from genome assembly GCA_966211005.1 of uncultured Arenimonas sp. GTDB lineage: Bacteria > Pseudomonadota > Gammaproteobacteria > Xanthomonadales > Xanthomonadaceae > Arenimonas. The sequence goes on along the minus strand of CBIHMN010000233.1, from coordinate 978 downwards.
CGTACGACAAGGGCGCGTGGTTCCTGCAGTTCCTCGAACAGCGCTTCGGCCGCGAGCTGTTCGATCCGTTCCTGCGCTCGTGGTTCGACACGCACGCATTCCAGAGCGTCGACAGCGACCAGTTCGCGGCGTTCCTGAAGGCCGAGCTGATGCCGAAGAAGCCCGGTGCCGTCACCGACGCCGAACTGCACGCGTGGCTGCACGAGCCGGGCATCCCGGCGTTCGCGCCGCAGACCGTGTCGCCGCGCTTCGCCGCCGTCGACGCCGCGCGCAAGCGCTGGCTCGACCGCAAGGTCGTCGCGCGCGACCTCGACACCGCGAAGTGGACCACGCAGGAATGGGTCTACTTCCTCGAAGGCATGCCGGAAGAACTGCCGGGCGAGCGCCTCGTCGAACTCGACCAGGCCTTCCGCTTCACCGGCACCGGCAATGGCGAGATCGCGCAGCGCTGGTACCCGCTCACCGTGCGCAGCGAATACTTCGAGGCACGCCCGGCGATCGCGCTGTTCCTGCGCAAGATCGGCCGCCGCAAGCTGATCATGCCGACCTACGAAGCCCTCGCCGCGACGCCGGAAGGCCACGCCTTCGCAGCCCAGGTCTTCACGATGGCGCGCCCCGGCTACCACCCGATCACCACCGGCTCGGTCGAAGCCCTCTTGGCCAAGACGAAGGCCAAGGCCGAATGAGGCGCCCCCGACAAATAGGAGCGGCTTCAGCCGCGAAGCGCCTGTGGGAGGGCCTTCAGGCCCGATGAAACCCCGCCGAAAAGCCCTCCTCGCCACGACCCTCGGCACCGCCCTCGCCACCGTAGGCTTCGCCGCCACCGCTCCCGAAAAAGTGCTGCAGGCCGAATTCGCCCGCCAGCGCTGGCTCGCCGGCGCCGAGCTGCGCACGGCCGACGTCGCCGACCACCGCTGGTCGGTGCTCGAGGCCGGCGACATGGCCGCGAAGGACAAGCCGCTGATCGTGCTCGTGCAC
>CBIHMN010000232.1:0-4097 GCA_966211005.1 uncultured Arenimonas sp. | reverse complement strand
TCGAGGCGGACATCGGGTTCGTCGGGGCGCGACGGCCGTCGACGAGGACGAGCGTGCGGCCCGAACCGATACCGCGCAGGTCGATCGTCGCGAGCGACTGCGCCGAGCTGCCGGACTGCGGCTTGAAGTTGCCGAACGACGCGAACGTCGAGTCGCGCAGGACGTCGGCGACGGACACGTCACCGGACGCATCGATCTGCGCGCGGTCGATGACGACGACCGGGACGGCACCTTCGATCTCGGCACGCTTCAGGCGCGAGCCGGTGACCTCGATGGTGTCGAGTTCGGTGGCTTCCTCCGTGGTGTCCTGCGCGAACGCGGGCACCGCGGCAAACGTGGAAGCGGCACCGGCGAGGAGCGCGAAGCGGATCGCGCCGGACAGCTGGTTGAATTTGGACATTTACTCTCTCTCCAACGTCAGAGTGATGGTGACTCTTAGAGTTCGGGAACCCGAAAAAGCCTAAGGGGAGCAGTCCGGACTGACAGCCACCCTGGCGAGCCGGAGCATAACGCAATCTTTACGCGCCGCAAACCTGGTTAAGGGGGCGTAAAGGCGGTTTTGTGACCCCGCAAGCAGAACGCCCGGCTGGGGGACCCCGGCCGGGCGTATTTTACCCTTATCTATCAAATGTTTAGCGTGTCAAGATGCTCGCGTCGCCGGAGAAGGTTTCGATGCGGATTTCACCGTTTCCGGCGCCCAGGCGGGCGTCCAGATGGCTGCCCGGGCCGTATTCCTCCGTTTCCACCCGGCCGACGGGGCTGCGGATCGATCCGCTGAAGGACTCCACACGCAGCCGGGCGGAACTATCGGCCGGCAGCGTCAGCGTGAGGTCGCCGCTCACGGATTCGGCGTCGATCGACCCGCCGGCGGCCAGCCCGGTGTCGAGCTTCGCGTCGCCCGAGACGGATTCGACGGTGAGCCGCTCCACGGTCGCCGACGACAGCGCGATGTCCCCGCTGACGGCCGACAGGGCCACCCGGCCGGAGATGCGACCGACCGCCCGGACGTTGCCGCTGACCGATTCGACGCCGATGTCGCGGCTTTCGACTTCGGCGTCGACATCGCCGCTGACGCTCTCGAGCCGTACCTCGTCGGCACGCGCGGCGCGCACGAGCACATCGCCGCTGACACTTTCCAGCTGCAGCCGGCGCCCGCCGGTTCCGGCGACGTCGATGTCGGCGCTCACGCCCTCCACGCTCACCGAGGCCCGCGCCGGCAGCGTCACTTCCAGCATCGTCGGTCCGCTCCGGTCGCGCGAGAACCAGCCACCCGTCTCGGGGTAGCGCACGTGGATGGAGAGCGCCTGGTTTCCGCCGTCGATGTCGAGCTTCTCGACGCCTTCGCCGAGGCTCCCGGTGATGCGAACCCGCGGCTGGTCCCAGGTGCGCACCGTGACGCGCCCCTTCATGTTCTCGATGGTGACGCGGCCGTCGGCCGCGAGCGGCCGGGATTCGTCGATCGGGCTCTGCGCGAGCACGGGGGCGGCCAGCAGCAGGCCGGCCAGGCAGATCAGGTATTTCATCGTCGTTCTCCTCGGAATTTCTTCGGTCAGCCGGTGACCGCGCGCTGCGTCAGCGTCACGCGGCGGGCGTAGGTGCGTCGCAGTTGCTCGAGCAGGAACACCGCGTCGGGGTCGTCGGCGAGCGCACCGCGGATCTCCAGCGCGCTGCGATCGAGCGTCGCCAGTGCCGGCCGCAGCGCCGCGGGCATCGCCGCGCCCTCGAACTGGCGCAGCGCCGCTTCGTATTCGAGCGTCATCGCGTCGGCTTCGCGCACCAGCAGATCGTGTCGCGCGTCGCCGGGAGCCGCCAAGGACACGGGCGCGGCGCCGTGGTCGACGGGCACCGCCGGCCGCAGCGTGTATGCGACGCCGACCGCGACGCACAGGCAGGCGGCGATCGCCACGCCCGCGAACCGCGGGCGTCGCGAGCGGCGCGGCGCCCGGGCGGCGCGTGGTGGCAGACGGGCGGCGATGCCCGGCCAGAGGTCGCGCGACGGTTCGATGTCGCGCGGCAGGCCGCGCAGTCGCCGGCGCAGATCAGTCTCGTCCATGGTCTTCTCCCAGTCGCGCGCGCAGCAGGCCACGGGCGCGGTGCAGCTGCGCTTTCGAAGTGCCGACCGCCATCTCCAGCGCGGCGGCGATCTCTTCGTGCTTCCAGCCTTCGATGTCGTGCAGCACCAGCACCGCCCGCGCGCGGGGCGGCAGCGTCGCGACGGCGCGCTCCAGGTCGATGCCGAGTGCGGTGCGGTGCCCGGCGCTGTCGGCCGTGGCGTGGTGGTCGAGCGCGTCGTCGCCGGTTTCCAGGGCTTCGCCGCCGCGACGCGCGCGCAGCTCCATCAGCGCCGTGTTGACCGCGAGCCGATGCAGCCAGGTGGAGAAGGCGCTCTCGAAACGGAAGCCGGGCAGCGCCTGCCACGCGCGGACGAAGGCGTCCTGCACCAGGTCCTCGGCGCGCGCCTCGTGGCCGCACAGCCGCCACAGCACCGCGTGGATGCGGCGGGCATGGCGCCGGTAGAGCGCTTCGAAAGCACGCACGTCGCCGGCACCGGCCGCGCGCACGAGCGCGTGGTCTTCCTCGCGGGGCGAGGTGTCGTCGTCGGCGGCGGCGGCGAAGGGCACGGCGGGACTCAGCATAGCCAGTCCGATGCGCCGTGCCCCCGGAAGGTTTAAGCCGTCAGGCGAGCCCGGCGGCGATGCGGGCCCGTTCCGCCTTCAGGGCGTGCGGCGTGCGCTCGCCGAAGGTGTCGAGGAACTCGCCGATGCTCTCCATTTCCGCCTTCCAGCCCTCGCGATCGACTTCGAGCAGCTGCTGGAGCGTCGCGTCGTCGAGGCCGAGGCCTTCCACGTCGAGGTCGGTCGGCCGCGGAAGGTGACCGATCGGCGTCTCGATCGCGCCGGCGTCGCCGGCGACCCGGCGCAGCATCCATTCGAGCACGCGAAGGTTGTCGCCGAACCCGGGCCACATGAACTTCCCGTCGCCGTCCTTGCGGAACCAGTTCACGTGGAAGATCTTCGGCAGCTTCGCGCCGGGCTGGTCGAACGACAGCCAGTGCGCGAAGTAGTCGCCGAAGTTGTAGCCGGCGAACGGCTTCATCGCCATCGGGTCGCGGCGCACGACGCCGACCGCGCCGGTGGCGGCGGCCGTCGTCTCCGACGCCATCGACGCGCCGACCAGCACACCGTGCGTCCAGTCGCGCGCCTCGAACACCAGCGGCACCAGCGATTCGCGGCGGCCGCCGAACACGATCGCGTCGAGCGGCACGCCCTGCGGATCCTCCGCCTTCGGGGTCCAGCTCGGGCAGTTCCTAGCGCTGACGGTGAAGCGCGAATTCGGGTGTGCGGCCGGGCCGTTCGCCCTGTCGTACGGGCGGCCCTGCCAGTCGATCGCCGGCGTCCCCTCGGCGAGACCTTCCCACCACGGCTGGTTGTCGGCGGTGACCGCGACATTGGTGAATATCGCGTCCTGGCCGAGCATCGCCAGCGCGTTCGGGTTGGTCTTCGCGCTCGTGCCGGGCGCGACGCCGAAGAAACCGGCTTCCGGGTTGATCGCGTAGAGACGGCCGTCCGCGCCCGGGCGCATCCAGCAGATGTCGTCGCCGACGGTCCACACCTTCCAGCCGGCGGCGCGATAACCCTCCGGCGGGATCAGCATCGCCAGGTTGGTCTTGCCGCACGCCGACGGGAACGCCGCGGCGACGTAGCGCGTCTCGCCCTGCGGGTTCTCGATGCCGACGATCAGCATGTGCTCGGCGAGCCAGCCTTCGCTGCGCGCCTGGTGCGAGGCGATGCGCAGCGCGTGGCACTTCTTGCCGAGCAGCGCGTTGCCGCCGTAGCCCGAGCCGTAGCTCTTGATCGTCAGTTCGTCCGGGAAATGCATGATGAAGCGGCGGTCGGGGTCGAGTTCGCCGGTGGAATGCAGGCCCTTGACGAACGTGCCTTCGCGTTCGATGCGCGCCAGCGCCGCCGCACCCATCCGCGTCATCACGCGCATGTTGGCGACGACGTACGGCGAATCGGTGATCTCGACGCCGCAGCGCGCCAGCGGCGAATCGATCGGGCCCATGCAGTACGGCACGACGTACATCGTGCGGCCCT
>CBIHMN010000231.1:0-4099 GCA_966211005.1 uncultured Arenimonas sp. | reverse complement strand
CACGCCCCGCTGATCACCCGCCTGAAGCCCGGCCAGGTCCGCCTGACGCTGGCCAACGGCGAAGAGCAGCTGTTCTACGTCTCCGGCGGCATCCTCGAGGTGCAGCCGCAGGTGGTCACCGTGCTCACCGACACCGCGATCCGCGGCGGCGACCTCGACGAGGCCGCGGTGCTGAAGGCGAAGGACGAGGCCGAGCGCATCCTCGCCGGCCGGGGCGAGGCCGAGGATCTCGCGCAGGCGCAGCGACGCCTCGTCGAGACCCAGGCGCAGCTGCAGGCACTGGCGCGCCTGAAGCAGTCGCTGAAGCACTGAGCCGGCACCGCCGCTCTCCGGAAGACGCCGGCCTCGCGCCGGCGTTTTTCGTTCCGGGTCCCGTCAGCGGGCCGCGTAGACCCACCGGCGCTGCACGGCGAAACCGGCCACCGCCAGCACCGCCTCGACGAACGGCTTCGCGGCCCACGACCACGACAGACCGGCGAGCGCGGCCACCTGCGCGACGGCGACCGTGCTGGCGATCGTCAGCACCGTCCACGCGACGACGTAACGCACCAGGTGGCGCCCGCGCAGCCGCGTGCCGCCGGCATCGGCGAACGTGTAGCGGCCGTTGAACCAGAAGCCGAGGCCCGCGGCCGACACGCGGCCGGCGAGGTTGCCGGCGGGCACCGGCACGCCGACGGCGGTGGTCGCGACGAACACCGCCGAATCGAGCGCGAGCTGCGCCAGCCCGGCGAACACGTAGAGCACGAACTGGCGGGGCAGGGCGCGGGATTCCACGCCGGCATGCTAGCAGCGCCGCGAGTCCGCGCCGATACTGTGCGCACGGAGGAAACACGATGTCCCAGTCATTGCATGTGATCGTCCTCGCCGCCGGCGAAGGCAAGCGGATGAAGTCGCGGCTGCCGAAGGTGCTGCAGCCGGTCGCGGGCCGGCCGATGCTCGCGCACGTGATCGACACCGCGCGCGCGCTCGGCGCGGCGGCGGTGCACATCGTGCACGGCCACGGCGGCGACCAGGTGCGCGCCGCGTTCGCGCACGACGCGACGCTGCGCTGGGCCGAGCAGGCGCGGCAGCTCGGCACCGGGCACGCGGTGCAGCAGGCGATGCCCGACGTGCCGGAGAACGCCCGCGTGCTGGTGCTGTATGCCGACGTGCCGCTGATCTCGCTCGACACGCTGCACGCGCTGCTCGCGGCCGGCAGCGACGGGCTGGCCGTGCTGGTCGACACGCTGGCCGACCCGGGCGGTTACGGCCGCGTGCTGGTCGACGGCAACGGCGACGTGCAGGCGATCGTCGAGCACAAGGACGCCGACGAATCGCAGCGCGCGGTGCGCACGATCAACACCGGCGTCGTCGTCGCGCCGGCGGCCGACCTGCGCCGATGGCTCGGCAAGCTGCGCAACGACAACACGCAGGGCGAGTACTACCTGACCGACGTGTTCGCGATGGCGCGCGCCGACGGCCGCCCGGCGAAGACCGCCGCCTGCCTGCTCCCGGGCGAGGCGGAAGGCGCGAACGACCCGGTGCAGCTCGCCCGCCTCGAACGGGCCTGGCAGCGCCGCGCCGCGGAGGCGCTGATGCGCGCCGGCGTGCGCCTCGCCGATCCCGCGCGCTTCGACCAGCGCGGCGATGTCGAAGCCGGCATGGACGTCGAGATCGACGTGGACGTGGTGCTCGAAGGCCGCATCCGGCTCGGCGACGGCGTGCGGATCGGGCCGTTCTGCCGGCTGCGCGACGTCGACCTCGCCGCCGGCACCGTCGTCGCCGCCCATTGCGACCTCGACGGCGTCGTCGCCCGCGGTGCCTGCACGATCGGGCCGTTCGCGCGGCTGCGTCCCGGCACCGATCTCGCCGAAGGGGTGCACGTCGGCAACTTCGTCGAGACGAAGAAGACCGTGCTCGGTCGCGGCAGCAAGGCCAACCACCTCACGTACCTCGGCGATACCGTCGTCGGCACCGGCGTCAACATCGGCGCCGGCACGATCACCTGCAACTACGACGGCGTGAACAAGTCGACGACGAGGATCGGCGACGGCGCCTTCATCGGCTCGAATTCCTCGCTCGTCGCCCCGGTGGCGATCGGCGAAGGGGCGACCATCGGCGCCGGCTCCGTGGTCACCAAGGAGGCACCCGCGGGCAAGCTGACGATCGCGCGCGGCCGGCAGCAGGTGGTGGACGGCTGGCAGCGGCCGACGAAGAAGCCGGTGTAGGAGCGGCTTCAGCCGCGAAACACAACGGTGATGCGATCGCGGCTGAAGCCGCTCCTACGGGAGCGGCGTGGCGTCGCTCACGGGAAGCACCATCGTCACTCCCAGCCCGCCGCCTTCCCGGTTCGCCAGCCCGATCCGGCCGCCGTGGGCTTCGGCGATCTCGCGCGCCAGCGCCAGTCCGAGGCCGGTACCGCTGCGCTTGGTCGAGTAGAACGGCACCAGCGCGTTGGCGAGTACCGCCTCGCTCATGCCGCTGCCGCGGTCGAGCACTTCGATGCGCAGCACGCCGGGAAGGCGGCGTATGCGCAGCGTCACGTCGTCGGGCGCGGAACCGGATTCATGCGCGTTCTTCAGCAGGTTCAGCAGCGCCTGCTCCATCTGCGCGCGGTCGAGGCGCGCCGGCTCGTCGGGCAGGTCGCCGTCGACGCGGAAGGCCACCTGCGACCGCAGCCGCTCGACGAACAGCGGCCACGACAGCGCTTCGAGCCGCGGTGTCGGCAGCTTCGCGAACCGCGCGTAGCCGTGGATGAAGCCTTCGAGATGTCGCGCGCGCTCCTCGATGGTCGCGAAGATCGATTCCAGCCGCGCCGTCTGCCCGCGCCGCGTCAGCTCCGCGCCGGAATGCGCGAGCGACGCGACCGGCGCGAGCGAATTGTTGAGTTCGTGGCTGATCACGCGGATCACCTTCTTCCACGTCTGCACTTCCTGCCGGCGCAGCTCGCTGGTGAGCCGGCGCAGCAGCAGCAGTTCGTGCGGGCGCCCGTTGAGCCGGAAGCCGCGGCGCGCGAGGTGGTACACCTCTTCCTCGTCGGCCTCGCCGACCGAGAACAGCCCGTCGCCGCCGCGATCCATCGCCTCGCGCAGCGCCGGCGCCGCCGGGCGCAGCAGGGCCTCCAGCGCGAGGCCTTCGAGCTTGCGGCCCTCGTGCAGCAGCCGGCGGGCCGCGAGATTGCCGTAGACGACGTGCCCGCCGTCGCCGACCAGCAGCATCGCCACCGGCGTGTTCTGCACCATCGTGTCGAGCAGCAGCTCGCGCTGCACGAGCGAGAGCCGCTGTTCGCGCAGCACGCCGCCGAGTTCGTTGTGCGCGGCGACGAGGTCGCCGAGTTCGTCGCGGTGCTTCCAGCGCAGGCCGAAACTGAAATCGCCGTCGCGATAGCTGAGCGCGGTGCCGGCGAGCGCCCGGAACAGCGACAGCGCCGGCCGCACGGCGCGGGAGACCAGGGCGATGCCGAGCGGGACGGCGGCGAGCAGTGCCAGGGCTGCCGCCAGCACCACGTTGTCGAGCAGGCGATGCAGCACCACGGTCGCGCCGACTGCCGCCACCGCGACCCCGACGCAGACCAGCGCGAGATGACCGGCGATCGATCGGCGCGGTGCCGGCATCCGGGCGAGGCCTACGGCCGGGCGATGCCCAGCCGCTCCATCCGCCGGTAGAGCGCCTGGCGACTCAGGCCGAGATCGGTCGCGGCCTGCGCGACGACGCCGCCGTTGCGTGCGAGGGCCTGCTCGATCGCGTCGCGATCGGGCTCGTTATCGGACGGGCCGGCGCCGTTCGCCGCCACGCCGGCGGCGGTGGCGGGCAGCCCGAGGTCGGCCGCGCGGATGCGCGCATCGGCGGCCAGCAGCGCCGCGCGCTGCATCACGTTCTTCAGCTCGCGCACGTTGCCCGGCCACGGATGCCGCAGCAGCGCCGCGGCCGCGTCTTCCGACAGCTGCCGGCCCGGCGGCAGGAACGACGTCGCCAGCGGCAGGATGTCGCGCGGCCGCTCGGCCAGCGGCGGCAACCGGATCTCGATCACGTTGAGGCGGTAGTACAGATCTTCGCGGAACGTGCCGGCGCGGATCATCGCCGGCAGGTCGGCATTGGTCGCGCTGATCACGCGCACCTT
>CBIHMN010000230.1:0-4111 GCA_966211005.1 uncultured Arenimonas sp. | reverse complement strand
TACACCGCGGTGTATCCGATCAAGGTGAACCAGCACCGCGGCGTCGCCGGCGAACTCACCGCGGCCGGCGGCGAGGGCTTCGGCCTCGAGGCCGGCAGCAAGCCGGAGCTGATGGCGGTGCTCGGCCTCGCGCGTCCCGGCAGCCTCGTGATCTGCAACGGCTACAAGGACCGCGAGTACATCCGGCTCGCACTGGTCGGTCGCCGCCTCGGGCTGGAAACCTTCATCGTCATCGAGAAGCCGTCGGAACTGGCGATGGTGATCGAGGAAGCGGCGGCGCTCGGCGTGAAGCCGGGTCTCGGCGTGCGCATGCGACTGGCGTCGCTCGGTGCCGGCAAATGGCAGAACAGCGGCGGCGACAAGTCGAAGTTCGGCCTGTCGCCGCGGCAGCTGCTCGACCTCGTCGAGCGGCTGAAGGCCGCCGACCTGCTCGACACGCTGCAGCTGCTGCATTTCCACATGGGCTCGCAGATATCGAACGTGCGCGACATCGCCAACGGCATGCGCGAGGCCGTGCGCTTCTACGTCGAACTTTCGAAGATGGGCCTGGACATCCGCTACATGGATTCCGGCGGCGGGCTCGGCGTCGACTACGAGGGCACGCGCTCGCGCGGCTTCTGTTCGGTGAACTACGGGCTCGACCAGTACGCGCACACGCTGCTGCAGCCGCTCGCCGAGGCGTGCGCCGAGCACGGGCTGACGCCGCCGCGGATGGTGACCGAGGCCGGGCGCGCGATGACCGCGCACCACGCGGTGATGGTCGTGAACGTGTCGGAAGTCGAGCGCGCGCCGGAAGGCGCGGTGCCGCCGCCCGCCGCGAACGAGCCCGCGGTCGTGCGCCACCTGCGCGCGACCCATGCCGACCTCGCGACGCGGCCGGCGCTGGAGCTCTACCACGAGGCGCAGCACCATCTCGCCGAAGGCCACGCCCTGTACGCGCTCGGCCAGCTGACGCTGCCGCAGCGCGCGCTGCTCGACGACCTGTTCTACGCCATCGCGCACGGCGTGCGCGTGCGCCTCGACGGCGCCGAACCGAGCCATCGCGAGGCGCTCGACGACCTCAGCGCGCGGCTGGTCGACAAGTACTTCGTCAATTTTTCGGTGTTCGAATCGGTGCCCGACGTCTGGGCGATCGAGCAGGTGTTCCCGATCGTGCCGATCGCGCGCCTCGACGAAGCACCGGCGCGGCGCGGCGTGATCGCCGACCTGACCTGCGATTCCGACGGCCGCATCGACACCTACGTCGGCGGCGAGACGCTGTCCCCGGCGATGCCGATGCACGCGCCACGCGACGGGGAAAGCTATCGCCTCGGCATCTTCATGGTCGGCGCGTACCAGGAGACGCTGGGCGACATCCACAACCTCTTCGGCGACACCGATACCGCGAACGTGCAGCTCGACGGCGCCGGCGGCTGGACCGTGACGCGCCAGCGCAAGGGCGACACCACGGACGTGATGCTCGACTACGTCGGCTACGACCTCGACGCGCTGCGCGCGGCGTATCGCGCGAAGGTCGACGCGGCCGGACTGGGCGCCGGCGAATCGGCGGCGCTTCTGGAGGCGCTGGAAACCGGGCTGACCGGTTACACCTACCTGCACGAGGAGAACGCGGCGACATCCGCGGCGCAGCGCGCATGAAGGCCGGATTCGTCGGGTTGGGCGCGATGGGCGCGCCGATGGCGGGCCACCTGCGCGCGCGCGGACTGCTCGCCGTCGTCGCCAATCGATCGCCGGAGAAGGCCGAGGCGTTCGTCGCGTCGGACGGACCTTCGGCGGGTGCGGCGGGCGCCGTCGCGAATGCACGCGCTCCGGCGGACTTCGCCGCCTGCGACGTGGTCGCGCTGTGCGTGCCTGCGGACGCCGACGTGCTGCAGGTCGTCGACGCGCTCGCCCCGGTGCTGCGGCCCGGCAGCGTCGTGGTCGACCATTCGACGGTGTCGGTGGACACCGCGACGCGCGCGCACGCACGGCTGGCCGCGCGCGGCATCGGCTTCCTCGACGCGCCGGTGTCGGGCGGCGTGGAAGGCGCGCGCAATGGCCGGCTCAGCGTGATGGCCGGCGGCGACGCGGCCGACCTGGAGATCGCGCGACCGGTGCTCGACGCCTACGCCGCACGGATCGCCCACATGGGCGCGCCGGGCGCCGGGCAGGCGACGAAGGCGGTCAACCAGGTGCTCGTCGCCGGCATCAACGAAGCGGTGTGCGAAGGTCTCGCGCTCGGCGAAAAACTCGGTCTCGACCCGGAACAGCTGCTGCCGACGCTGATGGCCGGCGCCGCCGGCAACTGGTTCCTCGACAAGCGCGGCGCGACGATGCTGCGCGACGAATTCGTGCCCGGCTTCAAGTGCGCGCACCTGCTGAAGGACCTGCGCATCGTCGACGGCATGGCGCGCGAGGCCGGCATCCGGACGACGGTGATCGGGCAGGCGCTGGCGGATTACGCCGAGCTGGTGGAGCGGGGCATGGGGGACGCGGACACCTCGGCGTTGATCGCGTTGAAGCGCCACGGATGAGGAAGGCCGCGCCCGGCTTCCACGCTTTCACCATCGAGTAGGCGCTGGAAACTAGAAGCTCGCTTTTCCCGCCGCCCACTCCACCGCCTGCTGCTCGTCGAAGAACAGCCGCAGGAAGTGGATGCCGAGGTTGCCGCACTGGATCGCGTAGAACTCGAAGTCGGGGCGGGTCGGGCCGTCGGCGTCGATCAGGATCGCGATGCGCAGGTCGGCGCCGAAGCCGGCGTCCTCGCCGCGCCGCGGCATGTCGAAGATCTCGGTGGTGCCCAGTTCAAGCGTCGTGCGGCGATGATCGACGAGGAAGCGCGCCGTGCCGTGGCGGTGGCCCGCGGCGACGGCGTCGCGCGTCAGTTCGCGCAGCTGGGCGCGATCGGCCGGCCCGGACGCGACGATCCGGACGATGTCCCGCGCGGTGTCGTGTTCGACCGTCCAGCCCATCGCCACGCCTCCTGGTGCGGCTTCACTGCGCGCGGATCGCGACCGCGTCGATGCCGTGCCCGGCGAGCGCCTGCTTCGCGGCGGCGAGCGCGCCGGCGTTCGGATAAGGCCCGAGCCGCACGCGGTAGATCGTACCGCCGTCCACCTGCGCCGGCTCGACCCGCGCGATCTCGCCGGTCAGCGCGATCCGCGCCTTCACGGCGTCGGCGTCGGCGAGCGAGCGGAACGCACCGGCCTGGATCAGGTAGCGCGGGCCGGCCGGTTCGGCCGGCGGCGCTTCGGGCGTCGCGTCGGGGCCGTCTTCGCCGACCGCCGCGGCGGCGCCGGCCGGATCGATGCCGGTACGCGCCGCCTCGGCCTCGGCTTCGGCCTCGGCCGCGGCCTGCGCGTTGAGTTCGGCGTCGGGGAAAACCGCCTCGTTCTCGCGCAGCACGTCGTAGAACTCGTATTTGGGCTTGCGAGGCGCCGGGGCGTCCTGCGCCACCGGTTCCTCGGGCGGCGCCGGCGCGCGCGCCTCCGGATTCGGTCGCGGCAGCAAGTCGTCGACGTCGCCCCCGCGATGCAGATACCACCCGCCGGCGACGGCGAGGCCCACCAGCAGCCCGCCGATCGCGAACACCCAGCCGGGGAGGCCGCCCCCGCCGCTCCGCCGCGCCTGCCGCTTGCCCGAACGCCTCGCCATCACATCGTCTCCGGGGCGGACACGCCCAGCAGTGCCAGCCCGTTCGACAGCACCTGCTGCGTGGCCTTGGCGAGGCCGAGGCGCGCGGCGCGCACTTCCTCCTCGGCGGTCAGGATCGGCTGCGCGTTGTAGAAGCCGTGGAAGGCCGCGGCCAGTTCGCGCAGATAGTTCGCCAGCACCTGCGGCGCCCGGTTCTCGGCGGCCGCTTCCAGCACTTCCGGATAGCGCATCAGCTCGTCGAGCAGTTCGTTTTCCTGCGGCTCCACGAGACGGTGGCGCGCGGCTTCGGCGGCGCTGCGGTTGTACGTGCCCTGCTTCTCGGCCAGCTGCCGGAACAGCGAGCAGATGCGCGCATGCGCGTACTGGATGTAGTAGACCGGGTTCTCGTTGCTGCGGCTCTTGGCGAGGTCGAGGTCGAAATCGAGGTGCTGGTCGTTGCCGCGCATCACGTAGAAGAAGCGCGCCGCGTCGGTGCCGA
>CBIHMN010000229.1:0-4116 GCA_966211005.1 uncultured Arenimonas sp. | reverse complement strand
CGGCAGCGGCCGCTTCGGCAGCGGCGGCTTCGGCAGCGGCGGCTTCGGCAGCCGCGGCTTCGGCAGCCGCCGCTTCGGCGGCCGCAGCTTCGGCGGCCGCGGCTTCCGCAGCGGCGGCTTGGGTGGCGGCCTCGGCTTCGGCTTCGGCCGCGGCGAGCGCGGCGTCGGCGGCGGCGAGCGCGTCGGCGTCGAACGGACCGTCGAACGCGGCGCCGGTCGACTCTTCGGCGCCCATGTCGAGACCACGCTCGGTGACCGTGAGCATCGGCGCGTCGTCGGCCGGGACATCGGCGAGGAACGCGTCGAGCGAGATGTGCTCCGGTTCGAACGTCGGTTCCTCGGCGGGCCGCGACTCGTCCTCGAACTTCGGCAGCCCGGCGGTATCGGGCGACTCCATCGGCACCGGCACCGGGATCATCGCCGGTTCGTCGTGGTGCACCGGCGCGAAGCCGGTGGCCGCTTCCGGCAGCCCGTCGCGCGCCGTTTCGGCGCGTTCGGCCAGGGCGTCGAAGTTCGGCATCACCGGGTTCGGGCGCTCGAGCGCGACGATCGCTTCCCGGATCGCCGCAGCCGCGTCGGCCACGAGCCGCACGCCTTCGGGCCCGGGAACACGATGCGCGGCCAGCGACCGCTTCATGAAGCCTTCCAGCGGCGCGGTGACGTCGGTGAGCACCGTCACTTCGGTCATCGCGAACGCGCCGTTCATCGTGTGCACGGCCCGCAGCAGCGGGTCGGCGATCGGCTGCGGCCCACGGGCCTCGCAGTCGGCGAGCCACGCGTCCACCGTCTCCAGATGACCGGCGACTTCGGGCTTCAGGATCTCGAACAGCACCGGGTCGATCACGAAGCCCGTCTGCACGATCGACGCTTCGAACTCGGCGGCCGTGGTCGGCGCCGGCGGCGCCTCGGCCTCGACCTCTTCGGGCTCGGGCACGATTTCCGGCTCGGGCTCGGGCGCCGGCATGGCGGCGGGGACGGCGGCGGCAGGCTGGTAGAACGTCTCCTCGCCGGCGGCGACGCGGTCGGCGACCGCTTCGATGCCCGCCAGGTCGGCATGCACGGTCTCGCCTTCGAGCGCGGCGCGGAGCAGCGGCAGGGCGTCGAAGGCACGTTCGATCAGGCCCACGACCGCCGGACTGGCGGGCCGCGTGCCGTCGAGCACGCGGTTGAGCATGCTCTCGACCTTCCAGCTGAACTCGCCGAGCGCTTTCGCGCCGACGAGCCGGCCGCTGCCCTTGAGCGTGTGGAACACGCGGCGGATCGGCCGCAGCAGTTCGTTGTCGCCCGGCGCGCGGCGCCAGGCGGGCAGCAGCTGTTCGAGGTTGCCGATTTCTTCCTGGAATTCCTCGAGGAAGACCTCGCGGATTTCGTCGTCGATCTCGTCGCTGGTGACGTCGAAACCGGGGATCGGCGGCTGGCCCGTGGGAGAAGCGGGCGCGTCGGCCTCGGCCTCGGCCTCGACGGCGACTTCGGGCGCGGCGGCATCGGCGGCGGCGACTTCCGGGACCGGCTCGGCCTGCACCGGGGACTCGTCGAGGCCGGCCACCGGCGCGGACGACTCGATGGCGATTTCCGGTTCCGGCGCCACGGGCGCCGTTTCGTCGGCGGGCGTGGCCTCGGCGGGCGTCGCGTCGAAAGCGGGGGCGTCGTGCGCGATCGTCTCCGGCGCGGCGGGTGCCGCCGGGGCGGGTTCCGGAACCCGCTCGGCCTCGGGCGTCGCGGGTGCCGCGCGCGCGGGCGCCGGCGTGTCGACGATCAGGGTCTCCTCGGCCGGCAGCGGCCAGTAGCCGAGCGATTCGAGGTTCTGCCTGGCGACGTCGAGGATCTGTTCGCGCTTCGGCCGGCGGTCGCGTACGGCCTCGAGGTAGTACTCCAGGCTCGCCAGCACATCGGCGATGCGGTCCATCTGCTGGCCGTTCGGGACGCGGCGGCGGCGCAGCAGCTCGGTTTCGGTGAAGCGGCGCACGGCGGTGAGGTAGGCCGGCGCGTCCTGGAGTTCGAGGATGCGCAGCGCGCCGGCCACTTCCTCCAGCAGTCGCGGCACGTCGCCGAGCTGTGCGTGGTCCCAGTGCGTTTCGACGAACGCGACGAAGCACTGGCGTGCCTGCGCGAAGTTGCCGATCGCCTCCTTGAGCACGACCTCGAGCACCTTGCGCGCTTCGGCGCCGGCGAGCAGCGTGTCGTCGATGGGCGCCGTGGCGTCGGCGTCGGCCTCGCCGAGCCGGGCGACCTGGTCGTCCAGCGACGCTTCGACGTAGAGCAGCGCGCCGGCGATGTCGAGCAGCGCCGATTCGTCGGCCGGACGCTGCCCGCCGACGATCGCGTGGATGGTGTTGCGCTGGTCCTGCACGACCCGGCGGGGGACGCCGAGGCCGAGCATGCCGAGCGTGTCGGCGACGCGGTCGAGCGCTTCCACCTGTTCGCCCAGGCCCGCGGACGGGGCTTCCGGGGAACGCAGGTGCAGGTCGAGCGCGTCCTTGACGCGCATCAGGTCTTCCTTGATCGCGCCGGCCACCGTCGACAGCAGCGCGCGGTTGCGGCCGCTCAGGCTGCCGCGGGCATGCGCGATTTCCGATTCGCTCGGCAGGTATTCGCCGAGGCCGAACACCTGCCGGATCTCGCCGATGCGGCCGTGGTCGGTGGGCGCGTGCGCGACGAAATACAGCAGCTGGCGCGTGAGCTCCAGCGGCGGATCGCTGCGGAACGCGGCGTCGCCGCCCTCGGCGAGCCGCTTGATCTCCTGTTCGACCTTCGCCAGCGCCTGCTTCAGCGGCCGCGTGGCCTCGAACGCGTTCTTCGCCAGCGCGTCGAGCGTGCCGGCGGCGACCCAGAACAGGCGGCGCGCGTGCTCGGAATCGGTGATCGGCACCAGCTGCTCGCAGACGTCCGTCAGGTCGCGGATCGTCGCCGCGCTGTTGTCGTCCTTCAGCCAGCGCAGCAGCGCCGACTGGAACAGATTGCGCAGCGTGTCGGCGCGACGCTTGAGCTCGTCGGCCGCCAGCGGTTCCGACGGGCCCGCGGCGGACGGAGGCAGCGGCCGCGACAGGTCGGGCGAGAACAGCACCGCTTCGGACAGGCCTTTCTCGCCGCGCGGCTCGCGCAGCTCGTTGAGCAGCGGCAGCAGCACGATCGGGATGTCTCGATGGCCGCTCTGCAGGCGCTCGAGATAGTCGGGCAGCTGCACGATGCCGCGCATCAGCGCCGCGTAGCCGGCGTCGCGGTCGGCGACCTTGTCGTCGACCAGCGCGCGCGCGAGCTGTTCCATCTCCTCGGCGACCATCGCCGCGCCGTACAGCTCGACCATCCGCAGCGTGCCCTGCACCTGGTGCAGGTACGTCGCGCAGGCCTTCAGCTGCCCCGGTTCCTGACCGTCCTCGACGTACGCTTCCAGGGCCTGGCGGGCCTGGCGCAGCGTTTCGTCGAGCTCGGGCTTGACCCAGGTGAGCGTGGTGAAATCGATGTCTTCGTGCAGCCTCATGCCGAGGTTCCCGTCCGGTCAGCCCGGCAGCTTGAAGTCGGCGACCGACCGCCGCAGGTCGGCGGCGAGCTGCGCGAGGTTTCCGATCGACTCGGCCGTCTGGTTCGCACCCTGCGAGGTCTGCGTGGTGATTTCCTGAATCACGCTCATCGTCGCGGTGATGTTGGTCGCGGCGGTGGACTGCTGGCGTGCGGCCTGCGAGATGTTCTGGATGAGGTCGGCGAGGTCGTTCGAGACCTTTTCGATCTCGCCCAGGGCCAGGCCCGCGTCCTCGGCCAGGCGCGCACCGGCGACCACTTCCGCGGTCGTCTGCTCCATCGAGCTCACGGCTTCGTTGGTGTCGGACTGAATGGTCTGCACCAGCGCCTCGATTCGCTTGGTCGCGTTCGAGGCGCGTTCCGCGAGTCGCTGCACTTCGTCGGCGACGACCGCGAAGCCGCGGCCCGCTTCACCGGCGGAGGCCGCCTGGATCGCGGCGTTCAGCGCGAGGATGTTCGTCTGTTCCGAGATGTCGTTGATGAGTTCGACGATCGAGCCGATTTCCTGCGAGCTTTCGCCGAGGCGCTTGATTCGCTTGGAGGTCTCCTGGATCTGGTCACGGATGTTGTCCATGCCCTGGATCGTCTGGCGCACCACTT
>CBIHMN010000228.1:0-4121 GCA_966211005.1 uncultured Arenimonas sp. | reverse complement strand
TCGCGCATCTTCGCCTTGATCAGCGAATGGCCGGTCTTCCACATCAGCGGGCTGCCGCCGTGGCGCAGGATGTGCATCGACAGGTGGCCGGTGCACTTGACGTCGTAGATCACGCACGCGCCCGGGTTGCGCTCGAGCACGTCGGCCGCGAACAGCATCAGCAGGCGGTCCGGATAGATCATCTCGCCGTGGCTGGTGACGACGCCGAGGCGGTCGCCGTCGCCGTCGAACGCGAGGCCGAGGTCGGCGCCCGTGCGCTTCACGACGTTCATCAGGTCCTGCAGGTTGTGCGGGTCGCTCGGGTCGGGGTGGTGATGCGGGAAGGTGCCGTCGACCTCGCAGTACAGCGGTTCGACGTCGGCACCGATTTCCGTCAGCAGCCGCGGCGCGATGGCGCCGGCGATGCCGTTGCCGCAGTCGACCACGACCTTGAGCTTGCGTTCGATCTGGATGTCGCCGGCGATGCGGTCGACGTAGTCGCCGGTGATGTCGCGCTTGCTGACGATGCCCGGCGTCGGCGCGGTGTGCAGCCGGTTCTCGGCGATGCGCTCGTACAGCGCCTGGATCGCGTCGCCGGCGAGCGTCTCGCCCTCCACGACGATCTTGAAGCCGTTGTAGTCCGGCGGATTGTGGCTGCCGGTGACCGAGACGCACGAACCGGCGCGCAGGTGGTACGCGCCGAAATACGTGACCGGCGTCGGCGCCTCGCCGATGTCGATCACCTCGCGTCCCGCGAGGCGCAGGCCTTCGATCAGCGCGGCCGACATCGCCGGCGACGACAGCCGCCCGTCCCGACCGACGACGATGCCGCGCGCGCCCTGCTCGTGCATCAGCGAACCGATGGCGTGGCCGATCAGTCGCGCCGTATCGGCGTCGAGCGTCTTGCCGACGATGCCGCGGATGTCGTACGCCCGGAAGATGCTGCGGTCGAGCACCGCCCTCGGGGCTTCCGCCGGCACGGCCGGAGCCAGCGCCACCTGCGGCACCGGTTCCCGCACGAGCTTGCCGCTGCGCTGCAGTTCGGCCAGCGTCATGTCGGCCTCGCCGGCGCCGTCGGCGGCCACCGGTGCGGCCCGGCGGGCGCGCAGCCGCGGTGCCAGCAGCAGGCCGATCGCGGCCAGCACGCACAGCCCGGCCACGCCGTAATTGCCGGTCGCGCCGAGCGCACCGGCGGGCATCGGCGCGGTCGCGACCACGCGCAGCCGGCTGCCCGGCACCTTCGCGGCACCGTGTTCGGCCGAGCCCGCCAGCGCCTCGTCGCCGCTGGCGACGACGTTGTGCTGCCCCTGCCGCAGCGCGATGTAACCCGCCGGCAGCGACACCTCCCGCACCGGCGCGGTGACGAGATCGATGGGCAACCGCACGTAGACCAGCTTCACGACGCGGCCGTCGGCGATCACCGGCGCGGCGACGCCGAGCTTCGGCCCGCCACCGTCATGGATCACCGCGGCCTCGGCGGCATTGTGCTGGAGCGCGTCCTCCAGCAGGCCGATCTTGCCGAAGCCGAACGCCTTCGGGTCGGCGTACGCCGCGTCGAGCCCGGCCTCGTGCCACTCGAGCGCCTCCACGCCCTCCCAGCCCTTGGTGACGAGTTCGCGCGCGGATTCCAGATCGTCGCGCTGAAGCGCGGTGCCCAGCGCGATGCGGACGCGCGTCGCCTCGAGGCGGGCGGTCGCCTCCGCGATCGTGTCGCCGATCTCCGTGGCGACCGCGGCGCGCGCGCTCGCGGCGGTGCCGACGAGCCGGTCGGCCTGCGCCGCCTGCCAACCCGACCAGCCGAACCACACCGCGGCGAGCAGCAGCAGCACGGCCGGTACGAGCAGAGGCCCGGTGGATTTCAGCGACGCCGACAAAGATTTCATGCTTCCCCCTGTTCCGGGCGGCGAGGCCGTCCCGCTCAGCGCACGCCGGTATGGCCGAAGCCACCCTGCCCGCGCGCGCTGTCCTCGAACGCCTCCACCTCGACCAGTGCCGCCCTGACCACGGGCAGGAACACCAGCTGGGCGACGCGGTCCCCCGGCGCGATGGTGACGGGTAAACGGCCCCGATTCCAGAGGCTCACCATCAGCGGTCCCTGGTAATCGGCGTCGATCAGTCCGACCAGATTGCCCATCACCAGTCCCTGCTTGTGCCCGAGGCCGGAGCGCGGAACGATCACCGCGCACAGCGCGGGGTCGCCGATGTGGATGGCGAGCCCGGTCGGCACCAGCTGCGCGTCGCCGGGCTCGAGCGTGAGCGCCTGCTCGACCATCGCCCGCAGATCCATGCCGGCCGACTGCGCGGTGGCGTAGTCGGGGAGCGGGAAGTCGCGACCCAGCCGCGCGTCGAGGCGGCGGAAGCGGACGTCGCGGTTCACGCGCCGGCTCCGAGGCGTGCGGCCACCAGCGCCATCAGCGCGTCGGCCACCTGCGTCTTCGGCCCGAGCGGAATCTCGTGCCGGCCGTCTCGCGAGAAGACGGCGAGCGCGTTGTCGTCGCCTTCGAACCCCTGCCCGGCGCGGGCGACGTCGTTCGCGGCGATCAGGTCCACGCCCTTGCGCGCCAGCTTCTCGCGCGCATGCGCCTCCAGCGCCTCCGTCTCCGCCGCGAACCCCACCACGACGGGCGGCCGCGACGGATGCGCGGCGACCTCGGCGAGGATGTCGGGCGTACGTACGAGCTCCAGCACCAGCACTTCTCCCCTCTTCTTGATCTTCTGCGCCGCCACCTGCGCCGGCGCGTAGTCGGCGACCGCGGCGGCGCCCACGTAGACGGCCTGCCCGGGCAGCGCCGCGAGCACCGCGTCGCGCATCTGCGCCGCGCCGCGCACGTCGATGCGGCGCACGCCCGGCGGGGTGGGCAGCGCCACCGGGCCGGCGACCAGCGTCACCGTGGCGCCCAGCGCGCGCGCCGCCGCGGCGACCGCGAAGCCCATCTTCCCGGAGCTGCGATTGCCCAGGTAGCGCACCGGGTCGATGTCCTCGTACGTCGGCCCGGCGCTCACCAGCACCGCACGGCCGGCCAGCGGGCCCGGCACGGTCCCGGCCAGCAGCGCGTCGACGAGCTGCAGGGGCTCGAGCATCCGGCCGAAGCCGGTTTCACCGCACGCCTGGTCACCGGCGGCCGGACCGAACACGTCGACCCCGCGTGCGCGCAGCGTCGCGACGTTGGCGCGCGTCGCCGGATGCGCCCACATCACCCGGTTCATCGCCGGCGCGATCGCCACCGGCGCTTCGGTCGCGAGGCACAGCGTCGACAGCAGGTCGTTCGCACGCCCCTGCGCGAGCCGCGCGATCAGGTTCGCGCTCGCCGGTGCGACCAGCACGCGCGTCGCCCAGCGGGCGAGTTCGATATGCCCCATCGCCGCTTCGGCGGCCTCGTCCCACAGCGAACTGCGCACGGGGTGGCCCGACAGCGCCTGGAAGGTGGTCGCACCGACGAAATGAAGCGCCGAGGCCGTCATCACCACGCGCACCTCCGCGCCGGCGTCGCGCAGCCGGCGGACGAGGTCGGCGGATTTGTAGGCCGCGATGCCGCCGCTGACACCCAGCAGGATGCGTTGTCCGAACAGTCCGCCCACCGTTTTTCCCTACGCGTGCGTTCGCGCCCAGCTTACCCGATGGCCGGAAACCGCCCGCTGCGCGCCGGCGCCGGCGCCGGCATCGTCGCTCCATGCACATCCGCGACTGGCCCGAAGGTGAACGACCCCGCGAGAAGCTGCTGGCACGGGGCGCCGCGCAGCTGTCGGACGCGGAGCTGCTGGCGGTGTTCCTCGGCTCCGGCACGCGCGGGCTGACCGCGGTCGACCTCGGTCGCCGGTTGCTGGACGCCAGCGGCAACCTGCGCGCGCTGCTCGACCTCGCGCCCGTGTCGCTCGCCGCGCTGGCCGGCGTCGGTCCGGCCCGCGCGGCCCTGCTGGCGGGCGCGCTGGAGCTGGGCACCCGCCATCTCGCGCAGGGCCTCGCTCGCGGCGAAGCGCTGACCGACCCCGGCCGCGCCGGCGAATACCTGGCGCGCCGGCTCCGGGCGCTGCCGCACGAAGTGTTCGCCTGCCTGTTCCTCGACACGCGGCACCGGGTGATCGCGTTCGAGGAGCTGTTCCGGGGCACGCTCGACGGCGCCGAGGTGCACCCGCGCGAGGTG
>CBIHMN010000227.1:0-4139 GCA_966211005.1 uncultured Arenimonas sp. | reverse complement strand
TCGATCACGAACGTCTGCCGGCCCTTGCCGACCGCGCCGGATTCCTCGCCGAGGATGCCGGCCTCGGGAAACGCCCGGCGCAGCTCGCGTATGATCTCGGCCTCGGCCTGCGAGTCGACCTCGCTGGCGTAATCCTGCTTCGACTTCTCGAACACGTTCAGCGCATCGAGCTTGCCGATGTGGCGCAGGATCAGGTTGCCGGCGGATCGGGCCGCCTTGACCATGACGTTGACGACAGGTTTTTGCATGGGCCCGCCCGGATGAACGCTGGATTGGATGAAGAACGAGGGGCCGGTCGGTGCCGGCGCGGGGCGATTCTAGCAGGTCGCTCCCGGGCCGAACCCGCGACACGATGAACGCGACGCTGTCCAATATCCGCATCGTGCTGGTCGGCACGCAGCACCCCGGGAACATCGGTTCGGCCGCCCGGGCGATGAAGACGATGGGCCTGCGCACGCTGCATCTGGTCGAACCGGAACGGTTCCCCGACCCCGACGCGTCGATGCTCGCCGCCGGCGCCGACGACGTGCTGGAAGCCGCCGGCATCCATGGCGACCTCGATGCCGCGCTCGGCGGCTGTCGGCTGGTGCTCGGCACCAGCGCCCGCCGTCGCCATGTGCCGATGCCCGAGCTCAGCCCGCGCCAGGCCGCGCGACGCCTCGTCGAGGCCGCGGCGGCCGGCCCGGTCGCGCTGGTCTTCGGCCGCGAACGCACCGGGCTGGAGAACCACGAACTGCAGCGCTGCCATGCCTCGGTCGGCATCCCGGCCGATCCGGCGTACAGCTCGCTGAATCTCGCCGCCGCGGTGCAGGTGCTCGCGTACGAGATCCGGCTGGCGGCTCTGGGCGACGAAGCCGGTGCCCTGTCCGGGGCGGCCCCGCGCCCCGAGCCCGAAGAGCCGCCGGCGACCGCCGACGAGCTGGAGCGACTGTTCGGGCACCTCGACCAGGCGCTCGCCGACATCGATTTCCACAAGGGGAAGCCGCCCGGGATGGTGATGGCCCGGCTGCGGCGCCTGTACCTGCGTGCGGGGCTCGATACGCGCGAGGTGAAGATCCTGCGCGGCATCCTCAGCGAGGCGCAGCGGATGGCCCGGTTGGCCGCCGGCCGGGCGGGCTAGCTGGCGCGGTTTTCACAGGCCGCATACAGTGTGGCCGCTGACCCCGCCGAGTCCCGAACCCCCGTGACGTTCCTCGCCACCAGCACCGCGCGCCGTCGGCTGTGGCTGACGTCGCTGATGATCGTGATCCTGCCGTTGCTCGGCGGCACCGCCGCGGCCGCCGACGGCGTGCTCGTCCTCGGCCGCATCAGCGACGATCCGCGACGGCATTACGAGCAGCTGCGGCCGTTGCTGGACTACGTCGTACCGCGGATGTCGTCGGTGGGGATCCACGAGGGCCGCGTCCTGATGGCGCGCGACCCGCAGCAGATGATGAGCTACCTGCGTCGCGGCAAGGTCGACTGGGTCACCGAGACGCCGGGCACCGGCCTGCTGCTCGCCGACCGCGCCGGGGCCCGCGTGCTGCTGCTCACCGAGCGCGCCGGCGCGCGCGAATACCGCAGCGTCATCTTCACCCGGCGCGACAGCGGCATCACCGAACTGCCGCAGCTGCTCGGACGGACGATCGCCTTCCAGTCGCCGTCGTCCACCAGCGCCTACCTCGTGCCGGCGATGGCCCTGCGCGAGCACGGCCTGCCGATGAGCCTGATGGTGTCGCCACTGGAAGACGCCGACCCCGGCAGCGTCGGCTACGTGTTCGCCAATACCGACACGAACCTCGCCGCCTGGGTGCACAAGGGCCTGGTCGACGCCGGCGGGTTCAGCGACCAGGACTGGGCATCGCTGCAGCGCGTGTCCGAATCGTTCCGCCGCGACCTGGTGATCGTGCACACCACCGCACCCGTGCCCCGCGCGATGGAAGTGGTCGCCGGCAACATGAAACCGGAAGTCGCCGCGCGCCTGAAGGAAGTGCTGCTGGGCGCGAGCGAGGATCCGCAGGCGAGCGACGCGCTGCGGCAGTTCTTCCGCACGACCGGATTCTACGAATCGGACGCCGCGATCGACCGCGCGCTGGACGAACTGCGGCGCGACGCCCGCGACGTGCGCGAGGCGCTGGAATGAAGACGGCGCGCGTCGGCCTGCGGGGGGAACTGCTGCTGCTGATGGCCGGCGTGCTGGTCGTCGTCGTCGGCCTGTTCGCGGCGCTGTGGGTGCACGAGCGGCGCAGCAACGACGACGCGCGCGCGCTGAGCACCGACGCGGTGCGCGCACTCGCGCGCGACGGCATGCAGGGCCGCGGCGAGACGCTGTCGAGCCAGCTCGCCGACGCGGCGACGAATCCGCTGTACTACCTCGACCTGGCCAAGCTCGGTGAACTGGCGCGCGCGACGCTGCGCCAGCCGGACGTCGTGTACGTGATCATCCACGACGCACAGGGTCAGGTCGTGCACGACGGCTCGGGCGACATCCCGGCGTTCGGCCAGCCGATGTCCGACCCGATGGCGTACGAGGCGCTGAACGCGCAGGGCGTGCATGCGCAGTGGAGCGAGAAGCTGCTGGACGTCGCCGCGCCGATCCGCATCGGCGGCGAGCGCATCGGCGGCGTCCGCGTCGGCCTGTCGCGCGAGAACGCGCAGCGTCGCCAGCGCGAAGTGCTCGACCCGCTCGACGAGCGCCTGCAGTACGCCAGCAACCAGCACCTGGGCTGGCTGATCGCGCTGCTGGCGGCGCTGGTGGCGATCGGCGGCGCGGCGATGGTGCTGCTGCAGCGCCGCGTGGTGCAGCCGATCACGGGGCTGGCCGAAGCCGCCGCGCGCATCGAGCAGGGTCGCTACGACGTCCGCGTGCAGTCCGAGCGCCGCGACGAGATCGGCGACCTCGTGCGCGCGTTCGGCCGCATGAGCGAATCGGTCGCGCGCCACGATCGCGACATCCGCCGGATGGCGTATACCGATTCGCTGACCGGCCTGTCGAACCGCCTCGCGTTCCGCGAAACGCTCGACGAACGCCTGCTGACCCTGCAGGCCAGCAGCGGCGAACTGGCGCTGCTGTTCGTCGACCTCGACGACTTCAAGCGCGTCAACGACACGCTCGGCCACGAATCGGGCGACGACGTGCTCGGCGAGCTGGCGATGCGCATCCGGATGGCGGTCGAACGCCTCGGCGGGTCGGGCACCGAGATCGCCCGCTTCGGCGGCGACGAGTTCATCGTGCTGTTCATGTCCGACGACATCCGCACGCGCTCCGGACGCCTGGCCGAGGCGCTGATCGAGGAAGTGCAGCGTCCGCTGGTGCTGCACGGCCGGCAGGTGTTCCTCGGCGCCTCGGTCGGCATCACGCTGTTCCCGTACGACGCCACCAGCGCCGGGCAGCTGCTGAAGAACGCCGACATCGCGATGTACCAGGCGAAGGTCGCCGGCAAGGGCTGCTACCGCTTCTACAGCCGCGCGATGGACCAGGCCGTCGAGCGCCGCGTGCAGCTGGAGGAAGAACTGCGCGGCGCGTGGGAGCGCGGCGAACTGAGCCTCGCCTACCAGCCGATCTACCGCCTCGCCGACGGCCGGCTGATGGGCGCCGAGGCGCTGTGCCGCTGGCAGCATCCGCGCCTGGGCGTGGTGCCGCCGTCGGTGTTCATCGAGGTCGCCGAGCAGAGCGGGCTGATCGAGGCGCTCGGACGCCACGTGCTCGAACAGGCGTGCCGCGACGCCGCCGACTGGGCGCAGGCCGGGCAGGAGCTGCCGTTCGTGTCGGTGAACATCTCGCCCCGGCAGCTGCGCACCGGGGACCTGCCGGACGTCGTCGCGAGCGCGCTCGCGGCGACCGGCCTGCTCGCGAAGCAGCTGCATCTGGAACTCACCGAAACCGCGGTGCTCGGTGACGAAGTGCAGGCGAGCGCGCTGCTGTCGCGGCTGCGCGCGACCGGCGTCAAGGTCTGGCTCGACGATTTCGGCACCGGCTTCTCCGGCCTGAGCCACCTGCGCCGCGTGCCGGTCGACGGCGTCAAGATCGACCGCAGTTTCGTCGCCGACGTGCTCCGCGACCCCGACGATCTCGCGCTCACCTCGGCCATCATCGCCATGGCGCATTCCCTCGGCATCACCGTCGTCGCCGAGGGCATCGAGGCCGAAGGCCAGTACGA
>CBIHMN010000226.1:0-4154 GCA_966211005.1 uncultured Arenimonas sp. | reverse complement strand
CGGGATCTCGAAGTCGCCCTTGCGCAGCAGCGCCATCGCCTCCTGCAGGTCGTCGCGCTTCTTGCCGCTCACGCGCAGCTTGTCGCCGTTGATCTGCGCCTCGACCTTCAGCTTCGCTTCCTTCAACGCCGCGACGATCTTCTTCGCGAGCTTCTGCTCGATGCCCTGCTTCACGGTCACCTTCTGGCGCGCGCCGCCGAGATTCACTTCGGGCTCGGCGGCGTCGAGGCAGCGGATGTCGATGCCGCGTGCGATCAGTCGCGCGCGCAGGATGTCGAGCATCTGGCGCAGCTGGAAATCGCTCGGCGCGCGTTGCGTGACGATGAAGCCGTCGAGCTCGAACTTCGCGTCCTGGCCCTTGAAGTCGAACCGGTTGTCGAGTTCGCGGTTCGCGGTGTCGATCGCGTTGGTGAGTTCGTGCTTGTCGACTTCCGAAACGACATCGAAGGAGGGCATGGCGTGCGATTCAGGTTGGGAGAAGCGGATTCTAGGCGTTTTCGCCCGGTTGTCTGACTGGCAGACAACAGGGCCGACTGCCAGCGCGTGAATTCAATGCGAATTCAGCGTCAAGAGCCCGTAATGGCCCTCGTGGACGAAGACGTCCGCGACACGACCGAGGAAAAACCATGAACAAGGTGATGCTGGCTTCACTGACCGCGATCCTGGCCGGCGCCATGACGATGCCGGCGTTCGCGGACGACAACGACCGCCGCGCCCGCGGCGAGCGCTCCGAGCAGGCGGCGGACAACAAGGGTCCGCATCGCGAGGCGCCCCAGGCCGATCGAGGAAACCGCGGCGAAGACCGCGGCGCGCGGGCCGACAACCGTCAGCGCGTCCGCGACCGCCTGCCGGAAAACCGCGAACCGGTCCGCCAGGCCCCCCGCGCCGTGGTGCGTGCCCCGGTGGCCGAGGCGCCGCGTGCGGCCACGCGCTATCCGCAGAGCCAGGCGCGCGACGCATGGCAGGCGCAGATGCGTGACCGCGACCGTGACGGTAACCGCGACCGCGATCGCGACTATCGCCGCGACGACCGCCGCGACGACCGCTACTCGTCCCGGAACGGCGATCGCGACTGGCGCAACGAGTGGCGCAACGACCGCCACGACTGGCGCAACGACCAGCGTCGCGACGGCCGCTACTACACGCGGTATCGCGATTCGCGCTGGAGCGGCTTCCAGTGGTCGTCCCAGTACCGTTACCGGGCGCCGGTGCGCTACGTGTATCCGACCAACTACCGCCCGTACCGCTGGAGCGTCGGCTACCGGATGCCGTACCAGTACTACAGCCCGCGCGGCTACTGGATCGACTATCGCGCGTACCGCCTGCCGCCGCCGCCTTACGGCTACCAGTGGATCCGCGTCGATCGCGACGTGGTGCTGGTGGAACTGGCCAGCGGTCTGATCCGGGATGTGCTGTTCGGACTGTTCTTCTGAGTTCAGGGTGGGAGTTCGAGGGGGCCGGAAATTCCGGCCCCCTTTTTTTTTCGCATGGGGAACCAGGACGCTTCACCACGCTGAATGCGGCACGGACGGATTAACGAATCGGCGCGCATCGCCAGTGATTCACGCGGGCTTGTTAAGGCCGTTAGCGCAGGCGCGGCGGGTTTCGACGCGCCGTGCACGCGGCGCTAATTTTCCGCTCAGCGGGCGTTTCGTCTGGTTTGGCATCTTGGCGTCGAAGCCGACGTGCTTCTTCCCCCATCCGATCAGGAGCCACCCATGAACAAGACGAGCACCGCGGCCCTCGCCGCCGCACTCGCCCTGGCGCTCTCCGCGCTGGCCGCCCCCGCCGCCTTCGCCGAAGAGCCGGTCATCGAGCCGACGCCACAGCCGGTGGATCCGGATCCAGCCGAGACCGGCGACCCGATCCCGAACGAGCCGACCACCGCCAGCGCGACGTCGCTCCCGACCACCGCGCCGCGGATCGAGCCGGCGTTCGCCGACCTCGACACCGACGCCGACGGCTTCGTCGCGCAGACCGACATCCCGGCCGAGCTTGAACTTTCGCTGCAGTTCGCGGTCGCAGACACGGACCAGGACGATCGGCTGAGCCAGGCCGAGTTCGACGCCTACCAGTCGGCGCCGGAAGAGGAAGAAGCGGAAGAGTGATCAGCCAGAGTCATGGCGGGACGGGGCGGGCGACCTTCGGGCGTCCGCCCCTCTTTTTTCAGCCATCGGCCGCGGCGAACAGCGGCGGCTGCAGCGGCAGCGCGTCGTCGCTCACGAAGTTCGCGAGGCCGACGCCGACGAGGCGGTAGCGCGTTCGCGGCGGCAGGTCGACGCGGCCACGCAGCTCCAGCGCGATCGCGACGACGTCCTGTTCCGACAGCGGCGGTGTCGCCGGCGTCACGCTGCGCGTCAGCACGCGGAAGTCGGCCGTCTTGAGTTTCAGCACGACGGTGCGCCCGCGCCGCCCGGCCTCGCGGGCCGCCGACCGCCACGCCTTCGCCGCGAGCCGGGCGATCGCCTCGCCGGTCGCGTCGAGCGGAACGTCGTGCTCGAACGTGTCCTCGGCCGAAACCTGCAGTGTCGGTCGCTCCGGCTCCACCGGATGCTCGTCGATGCCCAGCGACAACTCGTGCAGCCGCCGCCCCCAGCGGCCGAACCGCTGTTCCAGCGTCGCCGCGCCCAGCGCGCGCACCTGCGCGACGGTCGTGAGCCCGAGATCGGCGAGTCGGGCTTCCGTCACGCGTCCCACGCCCGGCAGCCGGCCCACCGGCAGCGGCGCGAGGAAGTCGAGCGCCATCGCCGGCCGGATCACGAACAACCCGTCGGGTTTGCGCCAGTCGCTGGCGATCTTCGCGAGGAACTTGTTCGCGGCGATGCCGGCCGAGGCGGTCAGCGCGGTCGTCTCGCGGATCTCGGCGCGGATCGCCTGCGCGACGGCGGTCGCGCTGGGCAGCGACTGCAGGTTGCAGGTGACGTCGAGGTACGCCTCGTCGAGCGACAGCGGCTCCACCAGCGGCGTATGCCGCAGGAAGATCTCGCGCACCTGCCGCGACACGGCCTTGTAGCGCACGAAATCCGGCGGCACGAACACGGCGTCGGGGCACAGTTTCTCCGCGCGCATCGCCGGCATGGCCGAGCGCACGCCGTACCGCCGCGCCTCGTAGCTCGCGGCGCACACCACCGACCTTGCGCCGCGCCACGCGACGACGACGGGCCGCCCGCGCAGCCCCGGGTCGTCGCGCTGTTCCACCGACGCGTAGAACGCGTCCATGTCGATGTGGACGATCTTGCGCACGTCCCCGCCTATCCCACGCTCTCCCGAAGCGCTCCCAGATGGCGCCGGCTCACCGGCACCACGAGCCCGTCCCGCAGATGCACCCGCGCGTCGCCGGTGTCGAGCGGCTCGATCGAGGCGACGTGGTCGAGGTTGACGATGTGGCTGCGGTGCACCCGGCGGAACCGCTGCGGATCGAGGCGCGCCTCGATCGCCGCGATGGTGCTGCGCAGCGGGTACTCGCGGCCGCGGACACGCAGGTTCACGTAGTTGCCGGCCGCCTGCAGCGATTCGATGTCGGCGGCCGGCACCAGGAATTCGCGGCCGAGCTTGCGCACCAGGAAACGCTCGGGACGCTCGATCGGTTCCACCGGCGGCGCATCGTCGTCGGGCGCGTCGAGCAGACTGGCTTCGCCCTGCAGCCGGCGCATCAGGAACCGGTAGATCTCGAGCGTCACGACGACGCCGGCGAACGTGCGGACGTCCTTGACGTATTCGTAGAAGAACTGCCGGCCCCAGTCGCCGAAGTCGTAGTCGCTGCCGCCGTACCAGTACGCGAGGTTGCGCAGCGCGACCATGCCGCCGACGTGCAGCGCGGCGTAGGCGACCGAGGCTGCGGCGTACACGGCCAGCACCGTGCGCCAGTCGGCGGGGCGCGGCGGGAACCGGCGCGTGAACCACACCACCAGCGGCACGAGCGCGAGGTGCGTGAGGTTGCTCGTCCACTCCCAGATCGCCGGCTCGGCGGGGTGGAACGCGAGCCCGGCACGGGTCAGCTCCATCGTCACCGTGATCGTGTTGCCGATCGCCGACACCGCGGTGCCGCCGACCCAGAAGGCGATCTCGGCCGAGCGCTTCCACGGCAGGTACCGCTGGTAGGCGCCGGGCGCGCGGGCGGGGGCGGCGCCTACCAGCGGTACCTGCCGTGGAAG
>CBIHMN010000225.1:0-4161 GCA_966211005.1 uncultured Arenimonas sp. | reverse complement strand
TCGCCGGCTTCGGCCGGATGGGGCAGATCATCGGCCGCATGCTGCGCGCGCGGAAGATCCCGTTCACCGCGCTCGAGACCAGCGCCGAACAGGTCGACTTCCTGCGCCGCTTCGGCAACGAGATCCATTTCGGCGACCCGGCGCGCCCGGACCTGCTGCGCGCCGCGCGCGCCGACCAGGCCGAGGTGTTCGTGCTGACCACGGACGATCCCGATGCCAACGTGCGCACCGCGCGGATCGTCAAGCGCCTGTTCCCGCACCTGAAGGTGTTCGCCCGCGCGCGCAACCGCCAGCACGCGTTCAAGCTGATGGACATGGACGTGCAGGTGACGCGCGAAACCTTCCACTCCAGCCTCGTGATCGGCCGCCGGGTGATGGAGGCCCTCGGCGTCCCCGCCGACGAGGCGGCGCGCGACACCGACCGCTTCCGCGAGCACGACGAAGCCCTGCTGCGCCAGCAGCACCTCGTCTACGACGACGAGGCCGCGCTGATCGCGTCGACGGCGCAGGCTCGGAAGGACCTGGAGCAGCTGTTCGAGGCGGACGCCGGCGAGGCCCCGCCACCGGCCGCATCGCCGGCGCCGTAATCGTCGGCGCCGCAATCTACGGCGTGCGGTCGCGCAGGAACCGCGCCAGCGAGGGCGCGCCGCGCGCCGGTTCGAACTCGGCCGCCACGTCCACGAACCCGCGCAGCACCGCGATGTCGTGCGGCGTGCGGCCGAGCGTGTCGCGCGCCTGGCGGTTGGCGCCTTCGCGCAGCAGGCGCTGCACGATGCGCGGCAATCCGTGCAGCGCGGCGAGATGCAGTGGCGTGAAACCGCGGGCGTCCTGTGCGTCGAGCGCGACGTCTTCGGCCAGCAGGCGGTCGAGCGCCGCCAGCAGCACGTCCTCGTCACACGACGTGCCGGGTTCGGCCCGCGCGCCGAGCAGCAGCAGCAGCGGCGTCTGGCCGGCGTCGCTGGCGGCGTCGGCGGCGACGTCGGCCATCAGCAGCACGTCCATCAGCGCCAGCACGCGCTGGCGGTCGCGCGACGAGAAGCCGTGCAGCGCGGCGCAGTGCAGCGGGCCGAGACCCTGCGCGTCGCGCGCCTGCACGTCGGCGCCACACGCCAGCAGCCGCGAGATCAGTTCCGGCTGGCCGAGCGCGGCGGCGAGCATCAGCGGCGTCACGTCGCCCGGCAGCGGCAGGTCGGGCGGCGCGCCGGCACGCAGCAGGCGGTCGACCACGCCGACGTGACGCATGCTGATCGCCGCCGACAGCGGCGTCGCGCCGGTGCGCGCGGCCTTGGTCGTGTCGGCGCCGTGTTCGAGCAGCAGCGCGACCACCACGTCGTGGCCGCCGCCGGCGGCGCGCAGCAGCGCGGTGCAGCCCTGGGCGTCGGCGCCGTCCACCGGCAGGCCCAGTTCCAGCAGCCGCAGCACGGCTTCGGCGTCGCCCGCCATCGCCGCCGACGGCAGGTCCGCGGCCTGCAGCGCCCGGCCGGGCAACTGCCACTGGCGCCATTCGAGCCAGTGCGAGAGTTCGCGTCGGTCGGCGGCGAGCGCGAGGCCGAGCGGCGTCTGCCCGTCGGGCGCCGACAGTGCCGGCGACGCGCCGTGCCGGATCAGCACGCGCAGCGCGCCTTCGCGACCGAGCGTCGCGGCGCAGTGCAGCGCGGTGTGCCCGCGGCCGTCGCGCGCGTTCGGATCGACGCCGAACGCGAGCAGCGACTCGGCCAGGCGCAGCCAGCCGAGCCGGATCGCGAGCCCCAGCGGCGCATCGGTGGCCGCGGGGCCGAACGCGTCGGCGCCGCGCTCCAGCAGCGCCAGCGCCAGCTGCTCGAAACCGCGCGTGCTGTGTTCGGCGTCGAGGCACGCCTGCAGCCAGCGCGCGAGGCCGCCGCGACCGCCGACCGGCTGGCCGCGGTCGAGCAGGTGCTGCAGCGCCGCCGCCGCGTGGCCGCCGCGCCCCAGCAGATGGAACAGCACGCTGTCTTCGCCGTCGGGTCGCACGTCCGCGTCGGCGCCGTGGCGCAACAGCCAGTCCAGCCGCGGCACGTCGCCGTCGCCGGCGAATTCGAGCAGCAGCGACGCCATCGAGGTCGCATCCGGTCCCGCGCCGAGCCGCAGCATCGCTTCGGCCGATTCGAGCCGACCGGCGAGCAGCGCCTCGCGCAGCGTCTCGCGCGGCGTCTTCTCGAAGTGGCCTTCCGACAGGCCTTCGGCGATGTTCGCCGGCAGCGGGTAGGCCGGGTCGAGCACCGCGACCAGCGGCCAGCGGCCGACACCGAGCGCGTGCTCCAGCGCGCGACGCCCGTCGACGTCGCGCTGTTCGGGGTCGACGCCCATCGCGATCAGGTGGCGGATGAATTCCGGAGGCACGCCCGCCTGCGCGGCGAGCACCAGCGCGTTGCGACCCTGCGCGTCGACGACCGCCGTGTCGGGCCGCGACTGCGCCAGCGTGGCGAGCGCCGCCGCATGCCCGCCGCGCGCGACCTCCAGCAGCGGTGCCGATTCCTCCGCGTCGCGCGCATTGCGGTCGGCGCCGGCGGCGAGCAGCTCGCCGACGATCTCGGCGTTGCCGGCCGCGCACGCGAGCAGCAGCGCGGTGCGCTGGCGCGTGCCGCGCGCATCGACCCGCGCCTTGTGCCGCAGCAGCAGCTGCACGCCGGCCGGGTCATCGTCGCCGAGAACCGCCGCGAGCAGCGCCGGCTGGCCCTCTTTCGGTTCCGGCCGGGCACCCCGTTCGATCAGGAAACGCGCCAGCCGCCAGTTGCCGGCGGCGCACGCGATGCCGAGGGGACTGAAACCGTCGGCGTTGATCGCGTCGAGCAGCGCACCGGCATCGAGCAGCAGCGCGGCGACCGCGGGATCGGTACTGCGCGCGGCGTGGTGCAGCGGCGTGTTGCCGTCGGCATCGGCGTGGCGCGCGTCGGCGCCGTTCGCGAGCAGCGTCATCACCGCCTCGGGCCGGCCATGCCAGCTGTCGCGCGTCGCCGCGAGCAGCGGGGTCAGGCCCGCATGCATCGCGTTCAGGTCGATGCCTCGCGCGATCAGTTCACGGAGCAGGCGCAGGTCGCCGAGCAGCGCCGCCAGCATCGGCAGCGTGCGCTGGTCGCGGTCGCCTTCGGGCGGCGCCGCGGTGGGATCGGCGCCGTCCACGAGCGCGGCCAGCGCGGCGTCGATGCGGCCGGCGCGCGTCGCCGCGTACAGGCGCGCGTCCGGGTCGTCTTCCTCGCCCGCCAGCATCGTGGCCTCGTCGTCGGACGCTTCACCGTCGTCGCCGACGATCGGCAACGCGCCGAGCGGCGGGGGCGACGGCGGCGCACCGAACCGTGCGACCAGCGCGTGCGCGACGAGGGCCGACAACACCTGCACCGCGACGGCCAGGCCGCGCGCGCCGGGCGGAACCAGTCCCGGCCAGGCGAGCGCGAGCCATCCCGCGAGCACGACGAACACGGCGGCGGCGACGATGAAACCGCGGCCGGCGTCGGCGGGCGTCGACGACCCGACCGCCGCCGACAGGGCCGCGAGCGATCCCCCCTCGCGCCCCGCCAGCCCGAAGGCGGGCCATGCGCGCCACAGGCACAGCAGCGCGGCGCCGGCGAGCGCGCTCAGCGCCAGCGCCGCCGCGAGCGAGCCGGTTTCCTGCAGCGCCGCGAGCGGCCAGCCGACCGCCAGCGCGAGCAGGCCGGCGGCCGCGGCCCACGGTGCCGACACGTGGGTGAAGGCGCGGAACGTACCGGACTGCCACGGCGGCGGCGGGCGCAGGCCCCGCCGCGTCGCCACGCCGAGCGCGAACGCCGGTTGCGCCAGCAGCACGCCGATGGCGCCGAGCGGCGTGGCGATCGCCGCCGCCGAAACGGCGACGCCGAGCGCGAACCAGACCCACACCGGCACGGTGCGGCGGATTTCAGCCATCGACCAGCGGATCCGGCTGCGTCGGCGGCAGCTGCAGGTGGAAGCCGCGCTCGACGAGATTCACGCGCACGACCGCGGGGTCGGCCTGCGCGAGGCGGCGCCCTTCGACGAGATCGAATTCCAGCACCGGCTGCAGGGTGCCGAGCGGTGCGCGCACCGCGTCCGGGACGACGCCGAACGCGTCCTTTTCCCGCAGGTAGAGATACGTGTCGGCCTTGCGCAGGGACTTGTAGACGAAGACGTGCATGGCCATCCGCCGCG
>CBIHMN010000224.1:0-4187 GCA_966211005.1 uncultured Arenimonas sp. | reverse complement strand
ACGCCCTCGAACAGCGCCGTGCCGTTCTGGTTGGCGGTGGCGCCGATCGTCAGCACGAAGCGCGACACATGGCGCGGCAGTTTCAGGTTCTCGTCGGCGACGCGCAGCGACGTCGGCAGTGTCGCGTTGCTCGAGGCGGTGCTGAAGGCCATCAGCATCGCTTCCTGCACGCCGCGGAAGAACGCCCGCGGCGACGTGCCGCCGAGGAGCCGCAGCACCAGCGGGTAGACGACGAACAGATGGAGCGCGAGGGCGCCGACGACCACCCCGACGTAGGCCGCCAGCCGCACCAGCAGGTCCCAGCCGAACAGCACCGCGAGGTTGAACATGAAGCAGAACACCGCCAGCGGTGCCAACCGGATCACCAGCCCGATCAGCGTCATCGACACCTCGAACAGACCTTCGATCGCCCGCCGCAGCGACGCCATCGCCGGCGTCGGCGGCGACAGCACGATGCCGATGCCGAACATCAGCGAGAAGAACATCAACGCCAGGATCGTGCCGTTGTCCGCCGCCGCGCGGATCGCGTTGGGCGGCACGATGGACAGCAGCAGGTCCATGCCGGTGGCCTGCGACTGGCTGTCGCGGACGATCGCCTGCGCGCGTTCGGCGCCTTCGGTGAGCAGGCTCTCGGCGAGCAGCGGATCGACGCCGGCGCCGGGCCGGAACAGGTTGACCAGCACCAGCCCGATCACGACGGCCACGCTCGACATCAGGAGCGTGTAGCCCAGCGTGCGCCAGCCGATGCGGCCGAGCGACCGCACGTCGCCCATCTCGGTGATGCCGACCACCAGCGCCGAGAACAGCAACGGAACGATCAGCATGAAGATCAGATGCAGGAAGAGCGTCGAGAACGGCTGCGTCAGCCAGCGGGTGAGTCCCTGCACGAACGGATGGTCGGCACCGACACCGTAGTGCACCAGCATGCCCGTGACGATGCCCGCGACGAATCCGATGGCGATCTTCCAGTGCAGCGGCATCGTCGGGCGGGTGGTCATGCGGCAGTCCTCGCGGTCGCGGTGGGTCGGATTTCGCCGGAACGCAGGCGCGCGAGATAGCTGTCGAGCTCGCGGCGCACCACCGGCATCAGCAGATACAGGCCGATCAGGTTGGGGATGGACATCAGCAGCAGCATCGCGTCGGCGATGCCGACGATGCTGCCCAGCTGCATCGAGCAGCCGAAGACGGTGAACAGCAGGAACACGCCCTTGAACGCGTTCATCGCCAGCCGGCTCTCGCCGGTCAGGAAGCCGATCGCCTTCTCGCCGTAATAGCCCCACGTGATCATCGTCGAGTACGCGAACAGGAACACCGCGACGGCGAGCACGTACGGGAACCACGGCAGCACGCCGGCGAAGGCGGCGGACGTCAGCGCGACGCCGTCGGCCCCCGAGTGCAGGTACTGCCCCGAGACGATGATCACCAGCGCGGTCATCGTGCAGATCACGACCGTGTCGATGAACGGCTCCCACAACGCGACGAAGCCTTCGGTGAGCGGCTCGCGCGTGCGCACCGCCGAATGCGCGATGGCCGCCGACCCGAGGCCCGCCTCATTGGAAAACGCGGCGCGGCGGAAGCCGACGATCAGCGCGCCGAGCACGCCGCCGAACGCGGCGTCGCCGGCGAACGCACCGTGGAAGATCGCGGCGAAGGCGGCCGGCACCTGGTCGGCATTGACGAGCAGCACGGCGATGCATGCGAGCACATAGACCAGGGCCATCGCCGGCACGAGCCGCGCGGTGACGCGGCCGATGCGGGCGATGCCGCCGACGATCACGACGGCAGTGAGCACCGCCAGCACCACGCCGAACAGCCAGCCGCGGCCGGCGAGCGGACCGTCGGCGCCGCCGGTCACCGCGAGCGCCTGCGCGTAGGTCTGGTTGGCCTGGAACAGCGCGCCCGAGCCGGCCGCCGCGCCCGCGATGCAGATCGCGTAGATCGTCGCGAGCACGCGCCCGGTACCCGCGAGCGACGGCCGGTTCTCGGCGATGCCGCGACGCAGGTAGTACATGGGCCCGCCCGACACCGTGCCGTCGGCGTTCTGCCGGCGGTACATGACGCCGAGCGTGCACTCCAGGAATTTCGACGACATCCCCAGCAGCCCGGCGACGATCATCCAGAACGTGGCGCCCGGACCGCCGACGGTGATCGCCACCGCGACACCCGCGATGTTGCCGAGGCCGACGGTCCCCGAAAGCGCCGACGTCAGCGCCTGGAAATGGCTGACTTCGCCCGGCCCGGCCGGATCGGCGTAATCGCCGCGGATGATCCGGAAGCCGTGCGCGAATCCGCGCAGGTTGATGAAGCGGAAATACACGGTGAACACCACCGCGGCGACCGCGAGCCAGATCACGATCGCCGCCGCCTTCAGCCCGCCGGGCAGCGGGATTTCGGCGAACACCACCGCCGCCAGCGCGTCGGCGACCGGCCCGAAAACGGACTGGATACGTGCGTCGATCCCCGCCGCGGCATGCGCGTCGACGGCGACGGTGGCGAGGATGGCGCCGACGAGGCGCGGAACGGGAGTTGGCACCGGAAGGCCCGCGGCGGTAACCGTCGCAGCTTACACCAGCGTCGGCGCCGCTCCGCCGCCCAGCCATTCGTCGAGACTGCGCGGCCGGCCGATGAGGTAGCCCTGCGCGTATCGGCAACGCAGCACGCGCAGCGCCTCGAGTTGCTCGGCCGTCTCGATGCCTTCGACCACGAGGTCGGTGCCCAGGGCTTCCGCGAGGCGCACCAGCGCATCGACGATCGCCATCGCCCGCGGCGCCTCCAGCATGCTCCGGGAGAACGACTGGTCGAGCTTGATCGTGTCGAAGGCGAGGCGGTGCAACTGTCCGAAATGGGAGTAGCCCGTGCCGAAGTCGTCGAGCGCGACCCCGATGCCGTGCGAATGACAGACGCCGATCACCGCGGCCACCGCATCGAGATCGAGCTCGCGGCTCTCGGTGATTTCCAGCTTGAGCGAACCGCGCGGGAGAGACGCCACCTCCACCCGCGCGACGATCCGCTCGATGAGCCCGGGATGCGACAGCTGGCGCGCGGAAATGTTGACGGCGACGAACGGCACCGGATCGGCGCCGGCGGCGATGAAACGCGCCACCGCCGCGCAGGCGAGATCGATCACGTGTTCGCCGATCGGGACGATCAGCGAAGTCTCTTCCGCCAGCGCGACGAACTCCGCCGGCGACACGGCACCGCGTTCGGGATGCGTCCAGCGCACGAGCGCCTCATAACCCGCGACGATGTCGCGGCCGACGTCGAGGATCGGCTGGTAGCTCAGCTCGAGCGTGCGCGACTGCAGCGCTTCGCGCAGCTGCGACTCGAGCCGGATCTTGTCGATGCCGGCGATCTCCGACGGCGTTTCGCGGTCCGCCATGACCGGTTTGCCCTGGAGTGCGGCGAGCGCCCCGCGATAGCGCTTGAGCTGGCCTTCGAGCAGCGACCGGATGATCGGGTCGGCGGCGGACAGGCGCTCGGCGATCTGCTGGCGGTCGAGCCGGTACAGCACGCAGTCGGTGACCGCGGTCGCGGTGGCCGTGCGCACCGAATCGTCGATGACCGCCATCTCGCCGACGAGATCACCGGGCCCCAGGCGGCTCAGGACGATGTCCGCCCCGCCCTGACGCACGCGCACTTCCATTTCTCCCGCTTCGATCAGATACGCGGTGCCGGGGCGTTCGCCTTCCCGGAAGAGCACACCACCGCACGGGATTCGCATCCTCGAGGGATTCATCACCGGCTCCGTGCGGACGGCTGCGACTGCGCCTGCGTCATGGGCTGCAACGAAACAGGGCCGCGTGCGCGGCCCTGTTGCGGTTGAATCGTCGTCGATCGCATCGCTCGCGCGTCCCCGGCGCCCGGTACTCGCCGGGCGACCGGCTGCCGCGCGGATCAGCCGCGATACGGAATCGCCGGCGGCGGC
Organism: uncultured Arenimonas sp.; assembly: GCA_966211005.1. Taxonomy (GTDB): domain Bacteria; phylum Pseudomonadota; class Gammaproteobacteria; order Xanthomonadales; family Xanthomonadaceae; genus Arenimonas. Next base: position 262 of record CBIHMN010000224.1, on the reverse strand, counting down.
GGTTCCTGCTGGTACTGGATGTGCGGCGCCTGCTCGACGCGACGCGCGACCTGCAGGATGCGCGGCGTCACGAAGATCAGCAGTTCGGCCTTGTTGGCCTGCTTCTGCTTGTTCTTGAACAGATTGCCCAGGACCGGGATGTCGCCCAGGAACGGTACCTTGGCGATATCGTCCCGGTTTTCGAACTCGTAGACGCCGCCGACGACGACCGTCTGGCCGTTGTCGATCAGCACCGCGGTGCTGACCTCGCGGCGGGCGATCT
>CBIHMN010000223.1:0-4188 GCA_966211005.1 uncultured Arenimonas sp. | reverse complement strand
GACGAGATGAGCGAACGCCGGCTGGCGCTGCTCGCGCGCCTCGCGCAGCAGCGGCCCGGAGACCTCGAGGCGATCCTGGCGGCGTTCGTCGAGCCGGCGCTGGCGCTGACGATCGACCGCCACGGCGGCTCGTCGTTCGTGCGCGTCATCGCCCGGGCCTACGCCGAGAAGAACGACCGCCTGCGCAAGTTCCTGTCCGACAACTACGGCCACGTGCTGCGCGAATTCGCGAAGGCGATCGGCGCCGCGCTGCCGGAGCTGGCGAAGGAGGACCTGTACTGGCGCCTCGACTTCACGGCCGGCGCCCTCACCTACGCGATGGCCGATTTCGGGCTGATCAAGCGCCCCGCGGGCGTATCCGAGAAGGCCCATTGCGAGAAGGCGTCGCGGGCCCTGATCCGCTTCGCCGCCGCCGGCCTGCGCGCCGGCTGAGCCCGCGTCCGCGACGCCCTTTCCTTTCACCGCATTCCGCTCCCGGAGCTCCCCATGCCGCAACTCCGCATCCGCAAGGTGGCCGTGCTCGGTGCCGGCGTGATGGGCGCGCAGATCGCCGCCCACCTCGTCAACGCCGACGTCGACACCGTCCTGTTCGACCTGGCCGCGAAGGAAGGGCCGCCGAACGCCGTCGTCGACAAGGCGATCGCCAACCTCGGCAAGCTTTCCCCCGCTCCGTTCGCCAGCAAGGCGAAGGCCGCCGCGATCACGCCGGCCAACTACGACCAGGACCTCGAGCGGCTTCGCGACTGCGATCTGGTCATCGAGGCCATCGCCGAGCGGATGGACTGGAAGAAGGCGCTTTATGACCGGATCGAGGCGTATGTCGCGCCCCACGCGATTTTGGCGTCGAATACTTCCGGGTTATCAATCAATGGTTTGGCGGAGGTTCTTCCCGAATCACTTCATCACCGGTTCTGTGGCGTGCATTTTTTCAACCCGCCGCGCTACATGCACCTCGCCGAGTTGATCCCCTGCGCGAAGACGGATCCGGAAGTCCTTGAAGGGCTTGAGACTTTCCTCGTCACCACGCTCGGCAAGGGCGTCGTCTACGCGAAGGACACCCCGAACTTCATCGGCAACCGGATCGGCGTGTTCTCGATCCTGGCGACGATCCACCACACGGCGGCGGCCGGGCTCGGGTTCGACGAGGTCGACGCGCTCACCGGCCCGCTGCTGGGCCGCCCGAAGTCGGCGACGTACCGCACGTCCGACGTGGTCGGCCTCGACACGATGGCACACGTGATCCGGACGATGGCCGACACCCTTCCCGACGACCCGTGGCACCGCTACTTCAAGAGCCCGGACTGGCTGGAGGCGCTGGTCGCCAAGGGCGCGCTCGGCCAGAAGGCGGGCGCCGGCATCTTCGTGAAGAAGGGCAAGGACATCCACGTCCTGGACCTGAAAGCGAAGGACTACCGCCCCGCGACCGGCACCGCCGCGCCGGAGATCGTCGAGATCCTGAAGTCGAAGGACCCGGCCGCGAAGTTCGCCAGGCTCCGGGCGAGCGACCACCCGCAGGCGAAGTTCCTGTGGGCGATGTTCCGCGACCTGTTCCACTACAGCGCGTACCACCTCGCGTCGATCGCCGACACCGCCCGCGACGTGGACCTCGCGATCCGCTGGGGCTACGGCTGGAATCTCGGCCCGTTCGAGACCTGGCAGGCGGCCGGCTGGAAACAGGTGGCCGAATGGATCGCCGAAGACATCGTTTCCGGCGTCGCGATGTCGGACGCGCCGCTGCCCGACTGGGTGTTCGACGGCCGCGACGGCGTGCATGGCCCCGGCGGCAGCTTCAGCCCGGCGCAGCGCGAGATGAAGCCCCGCTCCAATCTCGCGGTCTACAACCGCCAGCGCTTCCCCGACCCGGTGCTCGGCGAGCGCACGGCACCCGGCGACACGGTGTTCGAGACCGACGCGGTGCGCCTGTGGCACGACGGCGACGGCATCGCCGTGCTCTCGTTCAAGACCAAGATGCACACGGTCTCGGACGGCGTGCTCGCCGGCATCGGCGAGGCGATCGACCGCGCCGAGAAGGATTTCAACGGCCTCGTGCTGTGGCAGCCGAAGGAGCCGTTTTCTGCCGGCGCCGACCTCGCCGGCGCGCTCGGCTCGCTGCAGGCCGGGAAGCTCGACGAATTCGAGGCGATGGTGGCGACGTTCCAGGCCACCAGCCAGCGCATCAAGTACGCGCTGGTGCCGGTGGTCGCGGCGGTGCGCGGCCTCGCGCTCGGCGGCGGCTGCGAATTCCAGATGCACGCGGCCCGTACCGTGTTCGCGCTCGAAAGCTACGTGGGCCTGGTCGAAGCGGGCGTGGGCCTGCTGCCGGCCGGCGGCGGGCTGAAGGAGATCGCGGTGCGGGCGTCGGCCGCGGCCGGCCCGGGCGGCGACGTGTTCGCGCAGCTCAAGCCGTATTTCGAGACGGTGGCGATGGGCAAGGTGTCCGGCTCGGCGCTGGAAGCGAAGGAACTGAAGCTCGCCCGCGACGCCGACGTCGTCGTGTTCAACGCCTGGGAGCTGCTGCACGTCGCGCGACAGCAGGCGAAGGCGCTCGCCGAGAGCGGGTACCGGCCGCCGCTGCCGGTGCGGCAGGTGCAGGTCGCCGGCGATGTCGGCATCGCGACGTTCCGGATGATGCTCGAGAACATGCTCGAGGGCCGCTTCATCAGCGAACACGACTACGAAGTGTCGCGCCGCATCGCGACGGTGCTGTCCGGCGGCGAAGTGGACCGTGGCGCGGTGGTCGACGAGGACTGGCTGCTGCGACTGGAGCGCGAGCATTTCGTCGCGCTCGCGCAGATGCCCAAGACGCAGGAACGCATCGCCCACATGCTCAAGACCGGCAAGCCGCTCCGGAACTGACGGACAGGAAATCACCGAGATGACCAGATCGATCCAGGACGCCTACATCGTCGCCGCCACCCGCACGCCGGTCGGCAAGGCCCCGCGCGGCGTCTTCCGCAATACCCGCCCCGACGATCTGCTGGCGCACGTACTGCGCGAAACGGTCGCGCTCGCGCCGGGCATCGACCTGTCGCGCCTCGACGACGCGATCATCGGCTGCGCGATGCCCGAGGGCGAACAGGGCATGAATGTGGCCCGCATCGGCGTGCTGCTGGCCGGCCTGCCCGATACGGTCGCCGCGCAGACGATCAACCGCTTCTGTTCGTCGGGGCTGCAGGCCGTGGCGCTCGCGGCCGATCGCATCCGCCTCGGCGAGGCCGACCTGGTGCTCGCCGGCGGCACCGAATCGATGTCGATGGTGCCGATGATGGGCAACAAGGTCGCGCTCAGCCCGTCCGTGTTCGCCAACGGCGACGAGCACAAGGCGATCGCCTACGGCATGGGCATCACCGCCGAGAAGGTCGCCGAGGAATGGAAGGTCTCGCGCGAGGACCAGGACGCCTTCGCCCTCGCCTCGCACCGCAAGGCGCTCGCCGCGCAGGCCGCCGGCGAATTCCGCGACGAGATCTCGCCCGTGCGCGTGGTGTCGCGCCAACCCGACCTGTCGGGTGGCGCGGTGCGCGTGCGCGAAATGCTGGTGGAGCAGGACGAAGGCCCCCGGCCCGACACCAGCCTCGAGGGCCTCGCGAAGCTGCGGCCGGTGTTCCGCAACGGTGGCTCGGTGACGGCGGGCACCTCGTCGCAGATGTCCGACGGCGCCGCCGGCGTGCTGCTCGCGTCCGAGCGCGCGATCAAGGATTACGGGCTCACGCCGCTGGCGCGGTTCGTCGGCTTCGCGGTCGCCGGCGTGCGGCCGGAGGTGATGGGCATCGGTCCGATCGCCGCGATCCCGAAGGTACTCGCCCAGGCGGGCCTGACGCAGGACCAGATGGACTGGATCGAGCTCAACGAGGCCTTCGCCGCGCAGGCGCTGGCGGTGATCCGCACCTGTGGCCTCGACCCCGAGAAGGTCAATCCGCTCGGTGGCGCGATCGCCCTCGGCCACCCGCTCGGCGCGACCGGTGCGATCCGCACCGCCACGCTCGTCCACGGCCTGCGCCGCCGCAAGCAGAAGTACGGGATGGTGACGATGTGCATCGGCACCGGCATGGGCGCGGCCGGGATTTTCGAGGCGCTCTGACGCGGGGCCATCGCTCTTTTTCTCGACGCGGATTACGCGTCGACAGCCCTGCGCCTTCCCGCGTTACGACCGTTCGTTCCGCGCACGCCACGCATCCCGCGCCTGCAGCC
>CBIHMN010000222.1:0-4194 GCA_966211005.1 uncultured Arenimonas sp. | reverse complement strand
GCGCCGACACGCTGTGCCTGCACGGCGACCGCCCCGACGCCGCGGCCTTCGCGCGGGCGCTGCGCGCGGTGCTGGACGCCGAGGGCGTGCGCATCCGCGCGCCGGGTGACGCCGAGTGAACTGGTGGCCGCTGCTCGGCGTCGCGATCGTCGTCGCCGGTTTCGCGAAGCGCTGGAATCCGGTGGCGGTGGTCGTGGCCGCGGCGCTCGCCAGCGGACTGGCGGCGGGGCGCAGCGTGCCGGAACTGCTGGCCCTGCTCGGCGAGAGTTTCGTCTCGCAGCGCGCGCTCGGACTGATCTTCCTGACGCTGCCGGTGATCGGCGTGCTCGAATGGGCCGGCCTGCGCGAACAGGCGCGACGCTGGATCGGCGGTTTCCGCGGCCTGACGCTGGCGCGCCTGCTGGTCTCGTACCTCGGCGCGCGGCAGGGGCTGAGCATGCTCGGGCTGACGAACATCGCCGGCCATGCGCAGACCGTGCGGCCGCTGCTGGCGCCGATGACCGAGGCCGCGACGGAAAGGTCGGTCGGCACGGTGCCGCCGGAGCAGCGTCAGCGCGTGCTGGCGATGGCGGCCGCGACCGACAACGTCGGCCTGTTCTTCGGCGAGGACGTATTCCTCGCGTTCGGCGGCGTGCTGCTGATCCAGGGCTTCCTCGCGCAGCAGGGGCATGTGTTCGAGCCACTGCAGATCGCGCTGTGGGCCCTGCCGACCGCGATCGCGGCCTTCGTGATCCACGCGACGCGGCTGTGGCTGTTCCAGCGTCGCCTGCGCGCCACCGTCGCGGCCGTGCCGCCGGCACCGGACGATCCGTGGAGCGGCCATGCTCCACGTTGAGCACGCGTACTGGCTGGTGGCGGCATTCTTCGCGATCACGGCGGCGATCAATGCCCGCCACGCGCGCTGGGTCGCGACCGCTTTCTGGGGCGTGCTCGCGGCGGAATTCGCGGCCGGGGATGCGGTGCTCGCCGCGTCGAAAGCCGGCGATGACCTGCCGGCGCAGGCCGCCGGCCTCGGCGTGCTGGCGCTGGCGCTGCTGGCGCCGCGGATGACGCGTGGCCATCTGCCCGACCGGCCGGACGCCGAACGCGCCGCGTCGGCGCAGCGGCTCGGCAACCGGCTGTTCCTGCCGGCGCTGGTGATTCCTGGCGTGACGGTGGTCATCGTCGTGCTGTCGAACTACGCGCCGGGCCGCATCGCCTGGCTCGTCGGCGGCACGTCGCCGACGCTGGTGGGCCTGACGATCGCCTGCGTGCTCGCGCTCGCCGCGGCGATGCTCGTGACGCGCGCGCCGGCCGCGGCGCCCGCGGTCGAAGGCCGTCGGCTGCTCGACACGCTCGGCTGGGCGGCGCTGCTGCCGCAGCTGCTGGCCGGGCTCGGCGCCGTGTTCGCGGCCACCGGTGTCGGCGAGCTGGTGGCGACGCTGCTGGGCATGGCGATTCCGGTCGACAGCCGACTGGCCTGCGTCGTCGCGTACGGCCTCGGGATGGTGCTGTTCACGATGATCATGGGCAACGCGTTCGCGGCGTTCCCGATCATCACCGGCGGCATCGGCCTGCCGCTGCTGGTCGGCGTGCACGGCGCCGACGCGGCGGTGGTCGGCGCGATCGGCATGGTCACCGGTTACTGCGGCACGCTGATGACGCCGATGGCCGCGAACTTCAACATCGTGCCGGCGGCGCTGCTGGAACTGGACGATCCCAACGGCGTCATCCGCGCGCAGGTGATGACCGCGCTGCCGCTGATCGCGGTGAACCTCGCGCTGATGGCGTGGCTGGCGTTCCGGTGAAGCGCGCGGCGTCCGCACCGTCACTGCCCGTCGTGCTGCTGACCGGCTTCGAGCCGTTCGGCGGCGAGGCGACGAACCCGTCGTGGGAGGCGGTTCGGGTGCTGCAGGACGCGCGCATCGGCGGCCACCGGATCGAGACGCGCTGCCTGCCGGTGGCGTTCGGCGCGGCCGGGGACGCGCTGCGCGCGGCGATCCGGGCGACGCGCCCGGCGCTCGTCGTCTGCGTCGGCCAGGCCGGCGGCCGCGAGCGCATCTCGATCGAGCGCGTCGCGATCAACGTCGACGACGCGCGCATCGCCGACAACACCGGCGCGCGACCGGTCGACAGGCCGGTCGTCGCGCGTGGGCCGGCGGCGTATTTCTCGACGTTGCCCGTCAAGCGCCTGTGCCGCGACCTGCAGCACGCGGGCGTCCCCGCCGAGGTGTCGCAGACCGCCGGCACGTACGTCTGCAACCACGTCTTCTATGCGCTGATGCATGCGCTGCGCCGCCGGCCCGGCGTGCGCGGCGGCTTCGTGCACATTCCGTACTCGCCCGAGCAGGCGCGGCGGCACCCGGGTGCGCCGGCGCTGCCGGTGGCGGACGTGACCGCCGCCCTGCGGCGCATGGTCGCGGTCGCGATCCGGCACGCCGACGATGTGGCGATCCCGGGCGGCGCCACGCACTAGGTGGCGCGGCCGGCGCGGCTATGATGGCCGCCTCCCCCGAGCGACGGCACCGATGAAAACCCCCGCGGGCCTGCAGGCCCTGATCGACGACGGCGTCGTCGATGCCGTCGTGCGCCAGCTCAAGAGCGGCAAGGAAGCGTCCGTGTACGTCGTGCGCTGCGGCGACGACCTCCGCTGCGCGAAGGTCTACAAGGATCTCGCCCAGCGCAGCTTCCAGGCCCGTGCGCAGTACCAGGAAGGCCGCAAGGTGCGTGGCAGCCGGCAGCAGCGGGCGATGGGCAAGGGCTCGAAGTTCGGAAAGCGCGAGCTCGAGGAGGCGTGGAAGAACACCGAGGTCGACGCGCTCTACAAGCTCGCCGCGGCCGGCGTGCGCGTGCCCGCGCCTTACGGCTATTTCAACGGCGTGCTGGTGATGGAGCTGGTGACCGACGCCGCCGGCGACAGCGCGCCCCGCCTCGGCGAAGTGGAGCTGGAGGCCGACACGGCCCGGCACTATTTCGCCGCCATCGTGCGCGACGTCGTGCGGATGCTGTGCGCGGGCATGGTCCACGGCGACCTGTCCGAATACAACGTGCTAGTGGACGCGCGTGGCCCGGTGATCATCGACCTGCCGCAGGCGGTGGACGCGGCCGGCAACGGGGCCGCCCGGGCGATGCTGCTGCGCGACGTGAACAAGATCCGCTCGGCGCTGGCGTTCTTCGCCCCCGAACTGGAACAGCTGCACTACGGCGAGGAGATGTGGGCGCTGTTCGAGCGGGGCGAGCTGCGGCCGGAAACCGTGCTCTCCGGCCGTTTCACCTTCAGCACCGCCGAAGCCGACGTCGGCGCGGTGCTGATGTCGATCGAGGATGCCCGGCAGGAGGCCATCATCCGCCAGCAGGGGCGCGAAGCGGCGGCCAACGAGGACTGAACGAGGGAGACCGTGATGAAGACGCTGATGATGATCGTGCTCGCGCTGGGCCTGGCGCTGGTGGGGGGCTGCGGCCAGTCCGACGCCGAGGCCGGCGAACGCCTGTTCGCCGACATGTCCGCCAACATGCGGGAGATGGCCGCCATCCTGACCAGCGTCACCGACGAGGCCAGCGCGCACGCCGCCGTGCCGCGGATCGATGCGGTGCGCGAGAAGATGCGCGACTGCGCCCGGCGCGCCCGCGAACTGCCGATGCCCGATCCGGAGACCGAAAAGCGGATGAACGCGCAGATGCAGGAAGTGATGGCGGAAGTGATGCCGCAGATCGCGGCGGCGCAGGCGCGGCTGGCGGAACAGCCGGCGCTGATGGCGATCATCGCGCCGGCATTGCAGGGGATGGAGAACGATCTGTAGCGGATCGCGGCTGGAGTGGATCGCGGCTGAAGCCGCTCCTACTCTACCGTGACGGATTTGGCGAGGTTGCGGGGCTGGTCGACGTCGGTGCCGCGCAGCACCGCCACGTGGTAGCTCAGCAGCTGCAGCGGGATCGTCGACACCACCGGTGCGGCGATCTCGCCGGCCGCCGGCAGCGCGATCACATGCGAGGCGTCGAGGCCGTGGGCCACGGTCTCGTCGACGAACGCGTACAGCTCGCCGCCGCGCGCGCGCACTTCCTCCAGGTTCGACTTCAGCTTGTCGATCAGCCGGTCGTTCGGGGCGACGGCGATGACCGGCATGTCCTCGTCCACCAGCGCCAGCGGGCCGTGCTTGAGTTCGCCGGCGGCGTAGGCCTCGGCGTGGATGTAGCTGATCTCCTTGAGCTTGAGCG
>CBIHMN010000221.1:0-4203 GCA_966211005.1 uncultured Arenimonas sp. | reverse complement strand
TGCACGGCCTCGGGGGGCGTGGGTACGCGACATTCCATCGCGCGTAAATCGAAGCCGCGGACGATCCGCGGCTTCACGACCGCGAAGAACGGCGACACGTCGAAATCGCGCGGCGCGTACAGGCTGTGGTGGCGGATGTGCAGGATCTCGCGGCGCGCATGCCGCGCGCCCGCGCTGCCGTCCACCAGTTCCACTTCCGGCAGGATCGGGTAGCGGATCGATTCGAACGCCTGCGCCAGCAGCGTCGAGCAGATCGCCTTGGTCGGCTCGCCGCTGCCGAGCGACAGCGCGCGGCGCCGCATCGACCCGGGCAACGGCGGCGTACGGATGAAATAGCGCGCGAGGTCGAAGATGTTCTTCAGGTCGTAGGTGATTCCGCGCCGCTGCAGCATGAAGCCGATCAGCGCGTCCACCTCCGCTTCCGAGAGCCCCACGGGTCGACAGATGCGGGTGTGCAGGCCGGCGAACGCGCTCAGCGGGATCGTGCGCACCCCGTCGACGACATCGACGTCCACCAGCTCGGGCGGCTCGCCGCCGTCCAGCGCCGGGCCCAGCGTGTCGCCGATGTAGAGCGCGGCGTGCGACCACGTCGACTGCGTGAGGTATTTGATCGCGCTCGCGAAGCGGCTGCTGCCCTCGACCAGCACGACGTCGCCCTTGCGCAGCGTCGCGGCCAGCAAGCCCCACGGGCTGGTCGGGATATGGCTGTTGCGCTCGCGCGGCTTCGCCAGGAAGCGCGCCAACCGGCGACCGAGAAACTGCAGCGGCGACATGGCGGCAGCGTACCGCAGGGGTCGGGTTCGTTCACCCGCCCCCGACTCGAGGCCGCTGGCCGGCGAGGATCGCGCGCAGCTCGCGCAGTCGCGCCTTCACCCGCGCGGCGTGGTCCGGGCCGAGCCGCCACATCGCCTTGTGGCCCACCGAGGCGCCCTCCCGCCGCGGGTCGGCGAACCGCAGGCGCCCGCCCTCCGCGCGCTGCAGCTCGAGCGGTCCCTCGACCTCGGGCGCGGCGAGCAGATGGTCGATCACCGCCACGAGGCGGTCGTTGAACGTCGCGCCCGGCGGCGCGATGTCGCGATACGCCTGCTGGAACAGCGGATGGAACCGCACGTAGACGCCGACCGCCTGCCGCAGATCGACGCGTTCCAGCAGCGCCACGCCCGCGTCGTAGCGCGCGCTGTTGCCGGCATCGAGCCACAGCCGGCCGTCCGCTTCGGCGACCGCGAGCGTGCCGGCGGCCGGCCTGGCCGCGTAGACGTTGCGCATCATCTTCGCGTTCGGAAGGTTGTCGATCGTCGCGACCAGCTTCGCGATCACGAATTCCTGCACGATCCATTCGCCCACCGGCCCGCCGAGCGCGGTCGACAGCGCATCGAGGAACGCGCCGTCGCTGTCTTCGAGTGCCGGAAGCGGCCCGGCGATCTCCGGCGGCACCTGGACCTCAGCGATCGGGAACTGCGCGTCCGGCCGCGCAGGCGCCGCGGCGACGGGCGCGGCGTCGACGGGCCGCGCGGTCGTCGGCGACGCCGGCAGCGCCGCCTCGCGCGGGTAGTAATGCCATATCGCGTAGCCGATGCCGGCCAGCGCCACCACCGACACCAGCGGACCGTAATGGAATCGTCGTGCCATGGTTTTCTCCTCCGGCTCTTCGCGTCACCGCACCCCGAGTCGACCCCGGCAGCGCGGCGGAGTTCCATCGCCGGGCGTATGCTGCCCCGAACCTTCGCGGGACCGCCGATGCTCGCACCGCGCCTGCCCTCGCCTTCCGCCCGGCTGCTGTCGTGGCTCGTGCTGGGATCCGCGGCGTGGCTGCCGGTCGCCGCGGCCGAGCCGCCGCCGCGCTTTCCACCCGAAGCGGTCTGGCACCAGGACATCCGCGACGCCGCGGTGCATCCGCAGTCCGCGGCGATGATCGCCACCTGGGCGTCGCTGGGCGGCTTCGGCAACGGCCGGATGCAGATCGATCTGGGCTTCCACATCGTGCACGCGCCGCCCGACGCGCCGCTGCGCACGATCACCGGCTGGCCCGACGACGGCGACTACTACCTGCCGGACTGCGAGGCGCTCGGTACGCCGATGCCGGTACCGGCCACCGCCCGCATCGAATGGCAGGACGGCCTGGCGTGTCCCGACGACGGCGACTGCCACCTGCTGGTCGTGCAGGGCGACCGCCTGTACGAGGCGTACCGGGCGCGCGCGATCGGCGCCGACCAGCTGGCCGCGCAGTGCCTCGTGGTCTGGCAGCTGGAGCGCGTGTATCCCGCGAACGGTCGCGGCGAACACTGCACCAGTGCCGATGCGGCCGGCTTCCCGATCGCACCCCTGCTGTTCAACGCCGACGAAGTGCATGCGGCGATGCAGGTGGCGGACGGCGACCTCGGCCATGCGATCCGCTTCATCCTGCCGAACGCACGCATGGCCAGCACGGTCGTCGACGGCGAGCGCCGCGGCGTGTACGTGCGGCCGGCGAGTCATTCGGGCGGCCCGAGCGGACCCGAGGGCACGCTCCCGTACGGCTCGCGACTGCGGCTGAAGGCCGATTTCCCGGTCTCACTGTATCCGCCCGGCGCGCAGGTGGTGCTGCGCACGATGCAGCGCCACGGCATCGTCCTGTCCGACGGCGGCAACATCGCGCTCACCGCCGAGAGCGACCACTACACGACGCATCGCTGGAGCGACGTCGGGATCACGCCGCAGACGTTCTACCAGGCGGTGCCGTCGCGGATCGTGCGGGCCGAGGATTTCGAGGTGCTCGACACCGGGCCGCGCATCGTCGAGACATGGGAATGCGTGCGCGTCGCGGACGTCCCCGATCCGTCGGGGCTGGCGGCGCGACTGACCCGTGTCGACCGCCGGCTGGCGCACTACGTGCAGCTCGACTGGACGGGCGGCGCCGAAGCGATCGACGTCTACCGGGGCGATGCGTACATCGAGACCGTCGCGAACGTCGGGCGCTGGATCGGCAAGACCGACGGCGACCGGCTCGGCGCGTATCGGGTGTGCAACGCCGACTCGATGGCCTGTTCCGATGCGGCGGTTCCGGTGCCGGACCGGGCGACGCAGGCCGGAATCGGGCGGCGTGCGCCGGCTCGCGTCGCACCCGCGCGTCCCGTCCGCGACGACGCGCACACGCGCTAGGCCATTCGTCACTTGACGTGCGCGCTCGCGGCTCTCCAGAGTCGGCGAGCACCTCACACCGCGCTCCGGCTCCGGAGTGTCGCCCGCTCAACCCGCTGGAGTGAACGATGGACAGACGAGACTTCCTGACGATCTCGGGGGTCGGCCTCGCCGGCCTGCTGATGCCCTACAGCCGCACGATCGCCGCCCAGGAGCTCGTCTCCGGGCTCGACGTGGCGATGAAGAAGGCGATCGCCGACGCCGCGCTGCAGGCCGCCACCGACGCCGGCGCGACCTACTGCGACGTGCGTGTCGGCCGCTATCTGCAGCAGTTCGTCGTCACCCGCGAGGACAAGGTGCAGAACGTCGTCAATACCGAATCCACCGGCGTCGGCGTGCGCGTGATCGCGAACGGCGCGTGGGGCTTCGCCGCGACGCGCGACATGAGCCCGGCCGCGGTCGCGGGCGCGGCGCGCCAGGCGACGGCGATCGCCAAGGCGAACTCGAAGCTGCAGGACAAGCCGGTGCAGCTGGCGCCGGTGAAGGGCGTCGGCGAGGTCGCGTGGAAGACGCCGATCACGAAGAACGCGATGGAAGTGCCGATCGGCGAGAAGGTGGACCTGCTGCTGTCGGTGAATGCCGCGGCGATGAAGGCCGGCGCCGATTTCGTCAATTCGACGCTGTTCCTGGTCAACGAGCAGAAGTACTTCGCCAGCACCGACGGCAGCTACATCGACCAGGACGTGCACCGCATCTGGGCCCCGTTCACCGTGACCGCGGTGAACAAGGAGACCGGCAAGTTCCGCACCCGCGACGGCCTGTCGGCGCCGATGGGCATGGGTTACGAATACCTCGACGGCGGCGGCAGGAAGTACGTGTCGCCGAACGGCGTGATCAACTACGGCAACCGCTACGACATGCTCGAGGACGCCACCGCGGCGGCTAAGCAGGCGCGCGAGAAGCTGTCGGCGCCGTCGGTGAAGCCGGGCAAGTACGACCTCGTGCTCGACCCGACCAATCTGTACCTGACGATCCACGAGAACGTCGGCCACCCGCTCGAGCTCGACCGCGTGCTCGGCTACGAGG
>CBIHMN010000220.1:0-4204 GCA_966211005.1 uncultured Arenimonas sp. | reverse complement strand
GATGAATGCCGCCCGCCCCGCCGACCCGTCCACCGACCTGCACGCGCCCGAGCTGTACCTCAACCGCGAGCTGTCGCAGCTGGAATTCAACGCGCGCGTGCTGGCGCAGGCGCGCGACCCGTCGGTACCGCTGCTGGAGCGGCTGAAATACCTGTGCATCAGCTGCACCAATCTCGACGAATTCTTCGAGATCCGCGCGGCGACGGTGCGCACGGCGCTCCAGTTCGGCGGTCCGCTGCCGCCCGACGGCATCCCGCCGGCGCGCGCGCTGGAGCTCATCCACGACAAGGCGGCGCAGCTGGTCGACGACCAGTACGCGTACTGGAACGAAACGCTGCGCCCGGAGCTGTCCGCGGCCGGCATCCGCATCCTGTCGCGCGAGGCGTGGAACGCGAAGCAGAAGCGCTGGCTGCACCAGTACTTCCAGGACGAACTGCTGCCGGTGCTGTCGCCGCTCGGGCTCGATCCGGTGCACCCGTTCCCGCGCATCCTCAACAAGTCGCTGAACGTCGTCGTCGTGCTCGAAGGCAAGGATGCATTCGGGCGCAACGGCGGCATGGCGATCGTGCGCGCGCCGCGTTCGCTGCCGCGGATCATCCAGCTGCCGCCGGACGTGTCGGGCGGCCCGCACGATTTCGTGTTCCTGTCGGCCGTGCTGACGGCCTTCGTGGACGACCTGTTCACCGGCATGCGGGTCAAGGGCGCCTATCAGTTCCGCGTGACGCGCAACTCCGAACTGGTGGTCGACGAGGACGAGGTGGAGAACCTCGCCAGCGCGCTGAAGGACGAGCTGGCGAGCCGCGGCTTCCGCCCGGCCGTGCGGCTGGAGATCGCCGAGCACTGCCCGAAGCCGATCGTGAAGACGCTGCTGGAGAACTTCGGACTGACCGGCAACGCGGTGTATCGCATCAACGGCCCGGTGAACCTCAATCGCGCGATCCAGGTGTACGACCTGGTCGACCGGCCGGAGCTCAAGTTCCCGGCGTTCAAACCCGGCGCGGTGGCGCTCGACGACGAACAGCCGTTCCGCACGCTGCGCGCCGGCGACGTGCTGCTGCACCACCCGTACCAGGGATTCCAGTCGGTGCTCGACCTGCTGGCGGCGGCCGCGGCCGACCCCGACGTGCTCGCGATCAAGCAGACGCTGTACCGCACCGGCAAGGACAGCGGGATCATCGACCACCTCGTCGCGGCGGCGCGCAACGGCAAGGACGTGACGGTGGTCGTCGAGCTGCGCGCGCGTTTCGACGAGGAAGCCAACATCCGCCTCGCCGACCGGCTGCAGGAGGCCGGCGTGCAGGTGATGTACGGCGTCGTCGGCTACAAGACGCACGCGAAAATGATGCTGATCGTGCGCCGCGAGGGCAAGAAGCTGCAGCGCTACGTGCACCTGGGCACGGGCAACTACCATTCCGGCACCGCGCGTACGTACACCGACATCGGCCTGATGACGGCCGACCCGGACATCACCGCCGACGTGCACGACCTGTTCCAGCAGTTGTCGGGCCTCGCGCCGGCGATCCGGCTGCGCAAGCTGCTGCAGTCCCCGTTCACGCTGCACGAAGGGCTGCTGAAGCGCATCGCCCGCGAGGCGGCGAATGCCCGTCACGGTCGCGAGGCCGGGATCATCGCCCGGATGAACGCGCTCAACGAGCCCGTCGTGATCCGCGCGCTGTACGACGCGTCGCGCGCCGGCGTGCGCATCCGGCTGATCGTGCGCGGCGCCTGCAGCCTGCGTCCGGGCGTGCCCGGCCTTTCCGACAACATCACCGTGCGTTCGGTGATCGGCCGCTTCCTCGAACACAGCCGCGTGTACTGGTTCGCCAACGCCGGCGCGCCGGAGATCTTCTGCTCGAGCGCCGACTGGATGGAGCGCAACCTGCTGCGCCGGGTCGAGACCTGCTTTCCGATCGTCGACCCGCGGCTCGCCGAGCGCGTGTTCGACGAGACGCTGGCGGGCTACCTCGCCGACAACCAGGGCGCATGGGAACTGCGCCCCGACGGCAGCTACGCGCGGATCCTGCCGGCCGAGGGCGAGATGCCGTACTCGGCGCAGGCCGCGCTGCTGGCGCGGCTGGGCGGCTGACGATGGTGATCGACGACGAACCCCTCGTCGACGGCGACCTGCTGGCCGCCGTCGACCTCGGCTCCAACAGCTTCCACATGGTGGTGGCGCAGTACCTGCTCGGCCAGCTGCGCATCGTCGACCGCATCAAGGAAACCGTGCGGCTGGCCGAAGGCCTCGGCCCCGACGGCGGCTTCGACACCGCCGTGCTGCCCCGCGCGCTCGACTGCCTGTCGCGTTTCGGCGAGCGCCTGCGGCCGATTCCCCCGAAGCGCGTGCGCGCGATCGCCACCAACACCGCGCGTGCCATGCGCGAGCCGGCGCGCTTCCTGGTGCCGGCCGAGTCCGCGCTCGGGCACGGCATCGAAGTGGTCGCCGGCCGCGAGGAAGCGCGCCTGATCTATCTCGGCGTCGCCCACGGCAACCCGCCCGCCGAGGGCAAGCGCCGGCTGGTGATGGACATCGGCGGCGGCTCGACGGAATTCATCATCGGCGAAGGCTTCAGGTCGCTCGAGCGCGAGAGCCTGCAGATGGGCTCCATCGCCACGACGCGCCGCTTCTTCGCCGACGGCCGGCTCTCGCGCAGGCGCTGGAACGAGGCGCGCACCGAGATCACCGCCGAGTTCCAGCAGTTCGCGCGGCTCTACCGCAGGCGCGGCTGGCACGACGCGATGGGGTCGTCGGGCACGATCAAGGCGATCTGCGACGTGTCGATCGCGCTGAAGCTGACGAAGGTGTCGATCACCGCCGACAGCCTCGCGGCGATCCGCGAGAAACTGCTCGCGGCCGACCGCATCGACGACGTGCGCCTGCCCGGCCTGTCGGCCGAGCGCCGGCCCATCATCGCCGGCGGCCTGCTGGTGCTCGACGCGGCCTTCGCCGAACTCGGCATCGAGCGGATGTACGTCAGCGACCACGCGCTGCGCGAAGGCGTGCTCTACGACCTCGTCGGCCGCGCGCACGACATCGACCCGCGCGACGATTCGATCGCCGCGCTGCGCGGCCGCTACGGCGTCGACGCGAAGCAGGCCGGCCGCGTCGAGGCCACGGCGCTGGCGCTGTTCGACCAGGTCTACGGCCCGCTCGGGCTGGAAGCGGGCGACCGTCGGCTGCTGTCGTGGGCGGCGCAGGTGCACGAACTCGGGCTGGCGATCGCGCACAGCCAGTACCAGAAGCACGGCGCCTACGTGATCGAGCATTCCGACATCGCCGGGTTCTCGCGCACCGAACAGCAGCAGCTCGCCGCGCTGGTGCGCAACCAGCGCCGCGACCTGCACCAGAAGAGCTTCGAGAAGCTGCCCGACCGCCTCGTGCCGAACACGCTGCGCTGCGTGCTGCTGCTGCGGATGAGCGTGCTGCTGCACCGCAGCCACGGCGGCTCGACGCTGCCCGAGCTTCGGGTCGAACTCGCCGGCTCCGACACCGCCGTGCTGCACCTGCCGAAGGCCTGGCTCGACGCGCATCCGCTGACGCGCGCCGACCTCGAGACCGAGCGCGAGTACTACGCCGCCACCGGCCGTACGCTGGTGCTCAAGACCCACTGACGGCGGCGGCCGGCGTCGGCGTACGTGGGATCGAGGAGAGTTCGCACGGCCATGGATGCGATCGTGGGACACGACCGACACGACGGACACCAATGGTCACGACAAGACCGGATCTGGTCGAGCCCGAGCTCTCGAAGATCGTCTTCGATGCGTTCTACGCTGTTTATCGCGAGCTGGGATACGGCTACCTGGAACGGGTTTATGAGAATGCGCTGATGATCGCGTTGCGCGGTTCCGGCGTGGACCCCGTGCAGCAGGCATCGCTCGTCGTCCGGTATCGCGGCCACGTCGTCGGCGAATATCGAGCCGACATCATCATTCCCGGCCGCCTGCTGATCGAAGTGAAGTCCGCGACGGTCCTGACCTCGGCGCATGAAGGGCAATTGCTCAACTACCTGCGCGCCACCGGACTTCCGCTCGGCATGATCCTGAATTTCGGCCCTCGACCGACCGCGAAGCGCCGCGTCAACTGAGGACGTCGTGTCCGTCGTGCTCGGTCGTGCCCAGGCTTGTCTTTGTCTTTGCCTTTCTCATTCACCCGCCCGTGCGCCGATCCATGCGTCGACGCGGCGTTCCAGCAGTTGCAGCGGCAGGT
>CBIHMN010000219.1:0-4213 GCA_966211005.1 uncultured Arenimonas sp. | reverse complement strand
GCGAACGCCGCGAGCATGCCGATCGACAGCGCGCCGCGCAGCAGGTGCAAGGGCCAGCGGATCCGCCACAGCGTGCCGGCGGCACCGGTCCACAGCACCCATGCGATCACCAGCGGCAGCGCCGACAGCCCGCGGATCGCGGCCACCTGCATCGGCGGGTAGTACGCGGACAGGTGTTTCAGCCCGCCGTCCATCAGCGAGAACAGCCCGACGGCGAGAAGCATCGCGACGACGCCGCGCAGATTGTTCGTTCCGGTCATGCGGCGATTGTCGCCGGATCAGGGCCACGGCGGGTGCATCTGCATCGCCAGCCACGCGGCGGCGGCGCGCGCGTCGGAAAAACTCCGCACGCGCAGCCCGCGGTGCGACGCGACGTGCTCGAACGTGCGCTCGGGCAGCAGCAGGTGCGGCGCGACGAGGACCGCGATGGGCACCTCCGGCGGCCACGCCCCGGCCATCCGCAGGCCGAGGCGCAGCTGGTCGGCGGCGCCGACCACGTCGCCGGTGTCGGTGAGGTCGACGAGCGCCGCGCGCACGCCGTCGGCGCGGCAGCAGCCGGCCACCTCGGCGAGCCAGGCCTGCAGCGTCTCCACGTGCAGCGCGCCGCGGATGCGGCACAGCAGCCAGTGCCCGCGGCGCATCATCGACAGGCTGGGCGGTTCGTCGCGGACGCGCATCGCTGGTCTCCCGGTGGCTGCCCGGGGCCATTGCAGCGCCGCGCGCCGGCGCGCGGGATCGGCGGACGCCGCGGCGAACACGTCGAAAACCCCACCGCCGCCGTAGGAGCGGCGGTAGGAGCGGCTTCAGCCGCGATTCGACGCACGGCGGCCGCCGCCACGACGCCAGCCCTTTCGCGGCTGAAGCCGCTCCTACACGTCGGCGGCGGGGGGCGCAGGGGTTTCCGTCGGATTGCCGATCGGGTCGCGGCACTGGTCGATGACCCAGTTGCGCAGGCGGGCGCGCTGGGTTTCGCTCAGGCTCAGCCATTCCTTCGCGTTCGCGGCGTCGGCGAATTCGTGCGCGAGCGTGCATTCGCTCTTGCGCTCGGGCCGTGCACCGGCGGGGTCGGCGGCACGCGCGCGCGCTTCCTCGTCGCGCAGCAGCAGTTCCTCGATGCGGGCCTGGCGCGCGAGCCGGGCCTGTTCGGCATCGCGTTCCGCCTCGGCCGCGGCGAGCGCGGCGCGGGCGGCGAGCTCCTCGGCGCTCGGCCCGGGCTCGGGCGTGGTTTCGCGCTGCCAGACCTGGGTCGCGCCGCGGGGACAGGGTTCGGACTGGATCGTGATCGCCCCGCCCGCGTCGCACTTGTAGAGCGACTCGGCGGCGACCGGCGCCGCCTGCAGCGCGAGCGCGACGGGCAGCACGAAAGCGAGTTGATGGAGGTGGCGCATGGGCATTCCGGCGGCGACGGACTCGGGCGACAGCTTAGCGCCCCGCCCGAAGAAAGACGCCCGGCCGAAGCCGGGCGTCAGAGTGGACCGCGGGATGAAACGGGTCCGGACGATCAGTGCTTGCCGGTCGACGTGCCCCCGCTCGCACCCGTCGCCGTGCCGCTGCGGCCGGAGGTCGACGTCGAACGCGACGCGGAGGACGTGGACGACTCGTCCATGCCCCGCGGCCGCACCGACAGCTGGTTGCGGATCTCGCCGACGCCGCCGCACTGCTCGACCATGTCCTCGATGCGGTGCTTCAGCCGGCGGTCGGTGACCGAGCCTTCCAGCGTCACCACGCCACCGCTGACCTGCACGCTGACGTCGCTGGCATCGATCCAGTGGTCGTCCGTCAGCCGCTCGCAGATGTCGTCCTGCAGCCGTTCGTCCGAACGCTGCCAGCCCTTCGGCCCGGTGCCGCGGAAGCTGCGCCCGCCCTGCGTGCGCTCGCCGTACTGCCCGCCGCCCGGCATCGGGCGCTGGCCGCGGAACTGGCCGCTCGACTGGCTGTACTGGTTGCCGTAGCCGCCGTACTGCTGGTCGCTGTAGCCGCGGCCGCCGAAGCCCTGCCCGCTGCCGAAATCGGTGCCGTCGCGGCCGCCCTGGCCCCAGTAGTTCTGGCCGCCGAAGCCCTGCTCGCGCGAGCGGTTCGCGCCCGGCCCGTACGATTCGCGCGACGGGCGCTGTCCGCCCATCTGCCGCTGGCGATAACCCTCGCCACCGCGATGGCCGCCGCCATAGCCGCCACCGTAATTGGCCGCGCTGCCGTGGCCCTGGCCACCGCCGAAGTCCCGCTGGTTCACGGAACCGCGCGGGCGCTGGTCGGCGCTGTAATCGCGCTCGCCGCCCCAGCTGTAGTCTTCACCGCCGTATTCGGCTTCGCGGAACGACCGGCCGCCGGCGCCCTGGCCGAAGCCGCGGTCACCGTAGGAACCGTATTCGGCGTATTCGCCGCCGCGCGTGCCGAGGTCGCGCTGGTCCCAGTCGCGGGCCGACGCCGCCTCGCGCGCATAGCGATCGTCGCGGTCGCGCATGGAGCGCTCGCGCATCTCGTCGCCGTGATAGCCGCCGGTGGATTCGTTGCGATATCGCTGGTTCATCTCGAACTCCTTTTCCTGTTCGTGTCGGGGAAAGCGAAACGTGGTTCGCCCGGGCAGGAACGATGCAATCGACGTGCCATGCGATGCGGCGACGGGTCCGGGCGGAAACCGGCGTGGCGATGCGCCGCGACGCGCGCGCGTGCGTGCCATGCCACCGCGTCGCGGCGCGCCGGCGCGTAATCGCGGCGAACCCGTGTAATCGATTCGCCCCCTGCGCGGCCGCTCGCGTGCACGCCGGCTTCATGCGTGGCCGCCGACGGCGGCCGGGCGACCGCTCGTCGGCGATTTCGTAACCCTTCGCCGGCGGCGGACGCGATGGCACCGCACTTGCATCACCCACCGTCCGACCCCGCGCCCGGATCCGCCATGAAAGCCGTCTTCCCGACCCTGCTGATCGTGCTCTCGCTCGCCGCCTGCCGCGGCGACGAGCCGGACGAGGCGCCCCCGGTCGGTCGGGCCGCGGTACCGGCAGTGGCGACGCTCGACCCGCTGGCGCCGATGACCACGCCCGATCCGTTCGCCGACGCCGACACCGCCGCGCGCGCGGTGCTCGACGCGGCATGGACGGCATGCGGCGGCGGCCGCGACCCGGACGCCACGCGCTGCCGCGACGACGCCTTCATCGCCTACGACGCGGCGATGACCGCGGCCGAAGCCACCGGCGCCGCCGCACCGGCCGGCGCGGCGCATGGCGCGCCGGCCGCGCAGGCCGAAGACATCGCCCCGCCGGCGGCCCGCGCGGACCTCGCCGCGGCGCAGCTCTCCGGCACCCGCGGCTGACTTCGCATCGCGGCGACGCGCCCGCCGCAATAGTCCGACGGACACCGCGGCGCCCGCCGCGCCCCCGTTCCGCCGGAGCCGACATGTCCGAAGCTGCCCGCCTGGCCGCCATCACGGCCTTCCTCGTGAAGCATCGTTCCTCGCCCGTGTTCCGCCCGGGCAAGCCGGGCGAACCGCAGCCGAAGGGTTCGACCGCGGAGGAATTCGTCGACGACCTGGAGGCGCTGGGCCCGAGTTTCGTCAAGATCGGGCAGACGCTGTCGACCCGCCCCGACCTGGTGCCGCCCGACTATCTCGAGGCGCTGGTGCGCCTGCAGGACCAGGCCGACCCGGTGCCGCTGGACGAGATCGAGAAACAGATCGAGACCGAACTCGGCGCCAAGCCGTCGAAGCTGTTCACGTCGTTCGATCCCGAGCCGATCGGCACCGCATCGCTCGCGCAGGTGCACGTCGCGCAGCTCAAGAGCGGGCGACGCGTCGCGGTGAAGGTGCAGCGGCCCGACATCGCCACGCAGATCGACGCCGACCTCGCGTCGCTGAAGCGGCTGGTGTCGTCGCTCGGCGTCGTCGGCATCGCGCCGGGCCGGTTCGGCTTCGGCGAGTGGCTGGAGGAATTCCGCATCAGCCTGATGGCCGAGCTCGACTACCGCCTCGAGGCCGAGAACCTGGTGTCGTTCCGCGAACGCATGCAGGCGTATCCGCACATCCTCGTGCCCGCGCCGGTATGGGACTACTCCACGGCGAAGGTGCTGACGATGGAGCTGGCGGAGGGCATCCGCGTCACCGACATCCCCGACGTGCTGCGCACCGAGGTCGACCTCGAACCGCTGGCCGGCGAACTCGGCCGTGCCTACCTCGACCAGGTGTTCGTGCACGGCCTGATCCACGCCGACCCGCACCCCGGCA
>CBIHMN010000218.1:0-4275 GCA_966211005.1 uncultured Arenimonas sp. | reverse complement strand
CGCGCGGCGACGACATCGCCGGCGTGCGCCTGGATCTGGCCCAGGCGCCACCACGCATGCTGCGGCTGCGGCTGCCCCTCGAGCGACGGCAGCGCCAGGAAGCGCTTCAGCGCACCGATGCCGTCTTCGACGAACCGGCCCGACAGCGCGGCGGTGCGCCCGAGCTGGTATTGCGCCGGCCCGTAGCCCGGATCCTCGGCGGCCCAGGCGGCGAACAGCGCGTGCGCCTCGTCCCAGCGCTGCGCCTCGTGCAGGGCGATGCCCGCCGCGAACCGGTACTGCTTTTCCTCCGGGCGCGCCTTCCAGGCGGCCAGATAGGCCTCGGTCGCGGTTTCGACGTCACCCTCGGTCGCGGCGATCAGGGCCCGTGCCCAGTGCCCGCGGGGCGGGTCGCGCCGCGCCAGCTCGCGCTGCTGCGCCTTCGCGACGGCCGGGTCGCCGCCGACGATCGACGGTGCCTGCAGGTGGTACTGCACGAGCGCGACGCGGGCACCGTGCAGCGACGGATCGAGCGCCAGCGCACGCTCGAACGCCGTGCGCAGCTTCGGCGCATAGCGCGCCTGCGTCAGCATGCCGACCTCGCCGATCCGCTGGCCGTAGGCGTTGCCGAGCCACAGCTGCGCCTGCGCGTGCTCCGGAAAGTCGTCGGCGAGTTCGTCGGCCAGGTCCAGCGCGTCCTCGCGTTCGCCCTGCCGCAGCAGCCAGCGCACCTGCAGCACCCCGACCGACGGATCGTCCGGGTGCGCGCGGCGCAGCGCGGCGACCGCCGCGCCCGCGGCCGGATCGTCGGCTTCGAGCTGGGCGGACGCGGCGGCCAGCAGACACAGGCACAGGATCGACACGGAAAGACGCATTGAAGGACTCCGGCAAAGCGCGCACCTTCGCACCGGTCGCCGGTGAATGTCAGTGGCCGGTCGTCACTTTCCGTCGCCCGCGGCACGCGGTCCGTCGATCGCGACGAACCGCACCGCCTGGCCGCCGCCCGCGGCGAGTCGCAGTCGCAGCGAGTCGGCCGACGTGACGCGTCGCGTCTCGACCGTCATCGCGTGGGGTTTCCGGACGTAGTGGGCTTCATCGCCGTCGCGCCAGATCCGCGCTTCGTACGTGCGGCCCGGGGCGAGGAACGCCAGCGGCACGTCGAGTAGCCGACCCTGTTCATCGGTGACCGCACCCAGGAACCAGTCGCCGCCGCCACGCGCCTGCCGCGCGACCACGGCGTAGTCGCCGATTTCGCCGGCCAGCACCCGCGTGTCGTCCCAGTCGACGGCGACCTCGCGGATGAAGCGCAGCGCGTCGGGAACCCGGGCGTAGTTCTCCGGCAGGTCGGGCACCATCTGGATCGGGCTGTAGATGACGACGTACTGGGCCAGCTGGCGCGCGAGCGTCGACGGGATCGGGGTGCCGCCGCGGCCGCGCAGGCTGACGACGCCCGGGGTGAAATCCATCGGCCCCGACAGCATGCGGGTGAACAGCAGCGTGGGCTCGTGTTCCGGCGGGTTCTTCGGCTGGCCCCACGCCTGGTACTCCTGGCCACGCGCGCCTTCGCGCGAGACGAGATTCGGGTACGTGCGGCGCAGGCCGGTGTCCTTCACCGGCTCGTGCGGGTTCACGGCCAGACGCGCGCGCGCGGCCGCTTCGACCACGCGCTGGTGATGGTTCACCTGCCACTGGCCGTCGTGCCATTCGCGCATCACCGGGCCATCGGCGATGTCCTGCCGCTCGATCTGGCCGGCGTCGCAGACGTAGCCGGTCTTCACCACGTCGACGCCGTGGCGCGCGTACAGCGCGAACGCCGCGTCGAGCTGGCGGTCGTAATGCGTCGACGCGCAGCCGGTTTCATGGTGGCCGACGAGGTGCACGCCCTTCTTCGCCGCGTAGGCCGACAGCGCCGCGAGGTCGAAGTCCGGCGTGCCCTTCGTGAAGTCGAAATTCCAGCCGTTGCCGAACCACTCGCCATCCCAGCCGGGGTTCCAGCCCTCGACGAGCACGCCGCGGAAACCGTTGTCCGCGGCGAAGTCGATATGACGGCGCACATTCGCCGTGGTCGCGCCGTGCTTCGCGCCGGTGGCCCAGGTCTCGGTTTCCAGGTGCAGCGACCACCAGACGCCGACGTACTTCGCCGGCTCGAACCACGACACGTCACCCAGCGCGTTCGGCTCGTTGAGGTTGAGCCCGATGCGCGACGACGCGTAGAGCGCACCGGCGTCGTCGGCGATCTGGATGGTCCGCCACGGCGTCGCGAACGGCGCCGTGCGGCGCACCTTCCACCCTTCCGACGCGGGCGCGAGCTGCGCGCGCAGCGTCTGCTCCCCGACGCGGCGCAGCCACATCGCCGAATAGTCGACCAGCGCCGCTTCGTGGAACGCGAGGTGCAGGCCGTCGTCGGTGCGCAGCGTCATCGGCGTGTGCGCCTGCCCGACCTCGCGCAGCGGCGTGCGCTGGTACAGGTATTCGTAGCGGTTCCATTCTCCGGCCGGGATCCACCACGCGGTCGCGGGCGCGGCGATCGCGAATTCGGTCAGCTCGTCGTCGATGATCACGTCGCGCAGCGACGGCTGGTCGGGAAATCCATAGCGGAAGCCGACGCCGTCGTCGAACACGCGGAACACGACGTCGAGGCTTCGTTTCGGCGCGATCCTTTCCGTGAAGCGGGCGCGCAGTTCGGTGTGCCGGTCGCGGATCCGCCGGTATTCGCCCCACGGCTGTTCCCACGTCGTGTCGACTTCGCGTGTGGACTGCGATGCCAGCACGAAATTCCGGTCGAGCTTCGGCGCGCCGCGCAGCGCGAAGCCGAGGCGCGACGAGGCGATGACCGGTTCGCCGAAGCGGTCGACGCGATAGGCGATGCGGCCGTCTTCCAGTTCCAGCGCGACCTCGAGCACGCCGTCGGGCGAGCGCGCGGTGGCGACCGTTTCCGGCGCGGCGGCGGCACGCGGGGTGAGCGCGCACAGCGCGATGAAGGCGAAAGCGGCGGCGATCGTGCGCATCGGAGTCCCCGGCGAGGCGTGCGGCCGATGGTAGGCCGGCGCGCGAGGGCGATGCGACTGCATACGTATGCGCCGACCGGAAGGCGTTCTACAACGGATAAAGACCGATAAGAGCGGATCCTTTATCCGACTTCATCCGTGGGATCCGTTGTCGGGAGCGGCCTCCGCCCAGACCAGCGTCGCGAGGCGGCCGCTGGCCGCACCGTCGCGGCGGTACGAATGGAAGCGCACGGCGTCCGAAATCGTGCACAGGCCGCCGCCGTGCACCGCGGTGACGCCGAGCGCCGCGAGCCGCCGGCGCGCGAGCGCGAACAGGTCGACCATCCAGTGGCCCGGACGCGTCGGCACGAAGGCCGCCGCCGCGCCTGCGTCGGACGCGGTGAACGCGGCGAACACGTCTTCGCCCACTTCATAGCGCTCCGGGCCGGCCGCGGGGCCGAGCCACGCGACCAGCGCCGACGCCGGCGTGCGCAACGCGCCGACGGTGGCTTCGAGCAGCCCGCCCGACAGCGTCCGCCAGCTGCAGTGCGCGGCGCCGATCTCGCCGCCATCGCGCGCGGCGAGCACGACCGGCAGGCAGTCGGCCGAGAGGATGGCCAGCACGACGCCGGGGACCGAGGTCACCGCCGCGTCGGCTTCCGGTTCGCGGGCACCGGTCGGGTCGTCGAGCGCGGCTGCGTCGAACCGCACCACGCGCTGCCCATGCACCTGCCGCAGCCAGTGCGGCGGCGACGGCAGCGCGAGCAGCGTCGTCAGGTTCACGCGGTTGCGCGCCGCGAGCGCCGGATCGTCGCCGCTGCGCAACCCGAGGTTGAACGGCCCGAACGGCGGCGGGGACACCCCCGGGGTACCGTCACGCGTCGTCGTGCCGGCACGCACGCCGGGCGGCGCGGGCCAGTCGGCGGGCAACCAGCCGGACGACGCCATCTCAGCCCTTCGCGGCCGCGGTGTCTTCGCGCAGCGCGCGCACCAGCGCCTGCATGTCGTCGGGCATCGGCGCCTCGAACGTCATCGTTTCGCCACTGCCCGGATGCACGAAGCTCAGCTTTTCCGCATGCAGCGCCTGCCGGCGGAACCCCTGCAGCCGCGCCGCGAGTTCCTCGGTCGACGCCTTCGGCTGGCGGTAGGCGCCGCCGTACAGCGGGTCGCCGACGATCGGCTTGCGCGCATGCGCCATATGCACGCGGATCTGGTGCGTGCGGCCCGTCTCGAGCCGGCATTCGACCAGCGTGTGCGCGCGGAACTTCTCGCGCACGCGGTAATGCGTGATCGCGTCGCGGCCCTGCCC
>CBIHMN010000217.1:0-4285 GCA_966211005.1 uncultured Arenimonas sp. | reverse complement strand
TTCTTCAAGCTGCGCTTCCTGCGCACCGGGAACGACGCGTGGCTGTCGGCGTACTTCTTCTGGGTGAAGGTGTTCGCGCTGAGCTTCGCGATGGGCGTCGTCAGCGGCGTCACGATGAGCTTCCAGTTCGGCACGAACTGGCCGGGCTACATGAACACCGTCGGCAACATCGCCGGCCCGCTGCTGGCCTACGAGATCATGACGGCCTTCTTCCTCGAGGCCAGCTTCCTCGGAATCATGCTGTTCGGCCGCAAGCGCGTCGGCGAGCGGATGCACACGCTCGCGACGGTGCTGGTCGCGGCCGGCACCACGCTGTCGGCGTTCTGGATCCTGGCGCTGAACTCGTGGATGCAGACGCCGGCCGGATTCGAAGTGATCGATGGCGTCGTGCATCCGACCGACTGGTTCGCGGTGATCTTCAATCCCTCGTTCCCGTACCGGCTCGCGCACATGCTGCTGGCATCGGGCCTCACGGTCGCGTTCCTCGTGGCCGGCCTGTCGGCCTACCGCTGGGCCCGTGGCGACCGCGCCCCCGATGTCGCCGCCGCGCTGCGCACGGGCGTACTGCTGGCGGCGGTCCTGATCCCGGTGCAGATCTTCGTGGGCGACCAGCACGGCCTGAACACGCTGGAACACCAGCCGGCGAAGATCGCGGCGATGGAAGGCATCTGGGGCGAAGGCGAGGCCGGCGCGCCGGCACTGATCTTCGCGTGGCCGAACGAGGTCGAGCGTCGCAACGATTACGCGATCGGCGTGCCGGGTCTCGCCGCGCTGATCCTCACGCACGACCTGCAGGGCGAGCTGAAGGGTCTGGACAGCTTCGAGGACCATCCGCCGGTGCTGCCGGTGTTCTGGGCGTTCCGCGTGATGGTCGGCACCGGGATGCTGATGCTGGCGGTGTCGTGGCTCGCCGCGTGGCAGCTGCGGCGTCGCGGCGAACCGTCGCCGTTCATGGCGCGCGCGCTGGTGGCGATGACGTTCGCCGGGTGGCTCGCGACGCTGGCCGGCTGGTATGTCACCGAGATCGGCCGGCAGCCGTGGCTCGTCACCGGCGTGCTGCGCACCGCCGACGCGGTGACCGACACGCCCGCGCCGATGGTCGGCAGCAGTCTCGCCGCGTACCTGTCCCTGTACGCGCTGCTGCTGCTCGCCTACGTTTCCGTGCTCTTCCACCTCGCTCGCAAGGGCGGACACTCGGTCGCGGCGCCGATCACCGCACCGCGCGGCGAGCCGGACGAGCGCTGAGGAGCACGCGATGGACCCGTACCTGCCGCTGATCTTCGTCGCGCTGATGGCGCTGGCGATGCTCGTCTACGTCGTGCTCGACGGCTACGACCTCGGCGTCGGCATGCTCGTGCCGCTGGCCGACGACGCCGGCAAGAACCGCATGGTCGCGTCGATCGGCCCGTTCTGGGACGCGAACGAGACCTGGCTCGTGCTCGGCGTGGGGCTGCTGCTGGTCGCGTTCCCGGTCGCGCACGGCGTGATCCTCGGCGCGCTGTACCTGCCGGTGGCGGTGATGCTGATCGGGCTGATCCTGCGTGGCGTCGCCTTCGATTTCCGCGCGAAGGCGCACGACGACCACCGGCCGCTGTGGAACGCGCTGTTCTTCGCCGGTTCGCTCGTGGCGTCGCTCGCGCAGGGCTGGATGATCGGCCGGTACATCCTCGGTTTCCAGCAGGGCGCCGCGGCGTGGCTGTTCGCCGGCTTCATCGCGCTCGCCCTGGCCGCCGGCTATGCGCTGCTCGGCGCGACGTGGCTGCTGATGAAGCTGGAAGGCCCGCTGGTGCGGCGCGCCGCGCACTGGGGCTGGTGGGCGCTGTGGCTCACCGGGCTCGGCATCGCCGCGGTATCGATCGCCACGCCGATGGTGAGCCCGCGCATCTTCGCGAAGTGGTTCGCCGTGCCGCAGCTGTTCGCGCTGCTGCCGGTGCCGCTGCTGACCACGCTGCTCTTCGCCACCTGCGAAAGCCATCTGCGGCGCATCCGCCGCGGCGCGCCCGGCCGCGACTGGGTGCCGTTCGCCGCCGCCGTGGCGATGTTCGTACTGGCGTTCGCGGGGCTCGCCTACAGCCTGTTCCCCTACCTGGTGATCGACCGCATCGTCTACACCGAGGCCGCCGCCGCGCCGGGCTCGCTGAAGATCATCCTCGCCGGCGCGGCGGTGACGCTGCCGATGATCGTGGGATACACGGTGTTCGCGTATCGGGTGTTCTGGGGGAGGAGCACGGAGCTCAGCTACGAATAGGCGGACAGGGGACAGGGGACCCGTATCCGCCTTTCAGGCCCGCGTGATCCGCGCCCACGCCGCGGCCAGGACCCTCGACAGCCCGCCCGGAGCCTTGCCCGGCAGGTGGTGGAACGTGTTTTCCCGCCGCGCTGCCACGACCGGCTCCGCCGCCGGCCTGGCCGGCCGTTGCGCGAGACGCGGCAGCTCCCCGGGCGTCGCCAGCCACAGCGTCGTCTCGCCGATGCCGTCGAGCGTTTCACGGTGCGGCACGGCGGCGTCGAGCGCATCGCCGGCCATCTCCCGCACGCGCGCCGACGCGAGCACGTATTCGCGCGACGGCACGGTGTTCTTGAGCATGCGGTGGATCGCGATGACGTCCTCGCCGGCGAGTTCCTCGAACTGGCGCACCTGCTTGATCGCGATCTCGCCGGCGTGCACGAACGCCTTCAGGCACAGCCGGTCGGTGTTGCTGCACGCGTCGCAGGTGCAGTGCCGGCGCTCGTGGCGGATGCATTGCAGGCAGGTGGCGAACGCGTCGAAGAAGCCGCCGACCTGCGCCAGCACATCGCGCGCCGCCGCCGTCGCCGTGTCGGATGCGTATTCGCGGAACAGCAGCGCGGCATCGCCCTCGAGCTTGTTGACGACGAGCGGGTGATCGGCGCGGTCGATCACCGATTCCATCAGGTCGGTGATGATCTGCTCGGCGTGCAGCAGGCTGACCTGCCGGTTGGTGATGAATTCGGTGTAGCCGCTGATGTCGACGATCACCAGCAGCGCCGGCGCGAGGCGCACGGCTCAGCCCCCCGGTGCGCCGGTGGCCGATGTCGCCTCGTCGACCGGCGGGTCGATATTGACGCCGAACTCGCAGACCCACGCCGGGTTCACCAGCAGCCGTGCGTCGTCGGAGCCGAATTCGCTGTCGCCGACCGGATAATCCGCCGGTTCCTCGCCGAGGCCGGCCGCACGCGGGCACAGCGTGACCGGGCCCGCGCTGGCCCCGTCGGGGGCGAGGCGGCCGCCGCGCCAGTCCGTGACGACGCCGCCATAGTCCCAGTCGAAACCCATGAAGCCGTACGGGCCGCCGTTGAGCTGCGCCAGCGCCTGGCTCGACAACCCGATCCGCACGCCGTCGGCCCGCGTCCACGCCACCGCTTCCTGCCCGGCGAGCAGCATCAGCGGATGCACGCCGGCTTCGTCGAGGTAGACCGACAGCCGTCGCGACGGGTCGGCGGGAAACAGCGTCCAGCCGGCCGTGGTCTCGCCTTCGGCGAACGGCAGCATCGCCGCGACGACCTCGCCGGCGCCGAGGCGCGCCTGCACCGCCGCGAGCGTGTCGTCGAAGCGGACCAGGTCTTCGATGCGCGTCGGGGCGTCCGGCGCGTCAGGCGCGGGCGTCGCCGGCGACGCCGTGGCCGGCGGCGTGGCCACCGCCGCGTCCGGGGCATCGCCGTCCACGGGCGTGCCGGTCGGGGTGTCGCGCGAACACGCGGGCACCATCGCGATCAGCAGCAGGGCGAGCAGCAGGCGCATCGGCGAAATCCTCCGGCTGCCGCGGACGGCGGCCGCGCCAGTGTGCCATCGCCGCCCGGCCGCCGGTCAGTCCTCGTCGTGGTGCGGGCGCCACGCCTCCACGAGCTGCTTCTGCACGTTGCCCGGCACCGGTTCGTAATGGCTGAATTCGAGGTCGTAGCGGCCGCGGCCGGCCGTCGCGCCCTTGAGTTCGGTCGCGTAATCGGTGAGTTCCGACAGCGGCACCTGCGCCTTCACGACGATCTCGCCGCCGCGATCGGAATCGGTGCCGTGGATCCGCGCGCGCTTGCCGGCGAGCTGGCCGGTGATGTCGCCCATATGCGCTTCCGGCGCGCGCACCGTCAGGTCGACGATCGGCTCCAGCACCTGCGGCCGCGCCTTCAGCACCGCGTCGAGGAACGCGCGCTTGCCGGCCGCGACGAACGCCACCTCCTTCGAGTCCACGCTGTGGTATTTGCCGTCGTAGACCGTGACGCGCACGTCCTGCAGCTCGTAGCCGGCGATCGCGCCGCCGTGCAGCACCTG
>CBIHMN010000216.1:0-4304 GCA_966211005.1 uncultured Arenimonas sp. | reverse complement strand
ATCCGGACATGGTCGGGCACAGCGGCATCCTCGCGGCGGCGGTGCAGGCGGCCGAAGCGGTCGACACCGCGCTGGGCGCGATCCGCGCCGCGCTGCGCGACGCGGGCGGCGAAATGATCGTCACCGCCGACCACGGCAATCTCGAACAGATGCGCGATCCGGACACCGGCCAGCCGCACACCTCGCACACCACCGGCCCGGTGCCGCTGGTGTATTGCGGCCGCCGCGCGATGCTGCGCGCGGGCGGTGCGCTGCGTGACATCGCGCCGACGCTGCTGGCGCTGCTCGGCCTGCCGCAGCCGGCGGAAATGACCGGGCGCTCGCTGGTGACGCTGGCTTGAAAGCGCCGCGCGGAGCGGCGCTGCTGCTCGCGGCGCTGTGCGCGTCGGCCGCGCCGTGCCTCGCCCAGGTCGCCGATCGCGCGAAGGAGGAAGCGGCGGCCGAGCGCCGGCTGGCGACGCTGCGCGAGCAGATCGCCGGCATCGCCGCCGAGCAGCGCGCCGCGGAAGGCGAGCGCGCCAAGGCGGGCGATGCGCTGCGTACCGCCGACCGCGCGGTGTCCGATGCCGTACGCTCGCTGCGTCGCACCGAAGCGGCGATCGCCACCGGCGAAACGGAACTGCAGGCGCTGCAGGCGAAACAGGCGGCGCTCGAGGCCGGTCTGTCGGCGCAGCGCGAGGCGCTCGCCGCCCTGGTGCGGTCGGCCTACGCGCTCGGCCGCCACGAACAGCTGAAGCTGCTGCTGGCGCAGGACCGCATGAGCGATCTCGCCCGCGTGCTCGCTTACCACCGCTATTTCCAGGCGGACCGGCAGGAGCGCATCGCCGGGCTGATCGACGAACTGCAGTCGCTCGCCGCCGTCGCCAGACAGGTCGAGGACCAGCGGCATATCCTCGAAGCCGCGCGCGGGCAGCAACAGGCCGACCTCGCGTCGCTCGAAGCGCAGCGCGGGGAGCGCGCGACCGTGCTGGCGACCCTCGAGGCCGGCTTCGCCGACCGCAAGGCGCGGCTGGCGACGCTCGGCCGCGACGAGGCGTCGGTGAAGAAGCTGCTCGAGAAGCTGCGCGACGCGATCTCCGACATTCCCGCGCAGGTGGACGAGACCCGGCCGTTCGCGCAGCGGCGCGGCCAGCTCGCGCGTCCGCTCGCCGGCACCGTGCTCGCCGCGTTCGGCGGCAAGCTGCCCGACGGTCGCGCCAGCGACGGCCTGCTGATCGCCGGCACGGCCGGCGCCGACGTGCGTGCCGCGGCACCCGGGCGCGTCGCGTTCGCCGACTGGCTGAAGGGCTACGGCCTGCTCGTGATCCTCGACCACGGCGACGGCTGGATGACGCTCTACGCGTTCAACGACGCGCTGCTCAAGGACGTCGGCGACTGGGTCCGCGCCGGCGATCCGCTCGCCACCGTCGGCACCTCCGGCGGCCAGGGCCGTCCCGCGCTCTACTTCGAACTCCGCCGCGCCGGCGCGCCGCAGGATCCGAAGCCCTGGCTTCGGCCATAGCTCGCCGGACAGATCCTCACCCCCCGGGTGCCGCATAATCAGCGCATGGTGCGAATCGTGCTGGCGGTGGTGATGGTGCTCGGCGCGGCGGCGGCGAGCGGGCAGGATGTCGCGGCGACGCCCGATCCCGCGACGGCGATGCCGCCGGTGCCGGCGACGGTGCCGGTGGAGGAGATCCGCCGCTACGTCGCGGTTTACCGTGCGATCAAGGACGCCTACGTCGAACCGATCGACGACCGCACGCTGATGAAGGCCGCGCTGCGCGGGCTGCTCTCGGACCTCGATCCGCACAGCGCCTACCTCGAGAAGGAGGACGCCGAAGCGCTGCTGCAGCAGACCGAGGGCGAATACGCCGGCATCGGGATCGAGATCGAACAGCGCGCCGACCGCAGCATCCTCGTCGTCGCGCCGATCGACGGCACGCCGGCGCAGCGCGCGGGGCTGCGCGCCGGCGACCTGATCGTCGCGATCGACGGGCAGTCGCTCACGGCCGACGGCGCCGACGCCGCGAGCCTGGAGCTGCGCGGGCCGCCGGGATCGGAGGTGACCATCACGTTCCTGCGCGCGGGCGAAACCTCGCCGCGCGAGCTGGTGATCACGCGCGAAACCATCCACGTCGATTCGGTCACGAGCCGCATGCTCGAGCCCGGTTACGGATACCTGCGCATCAGCACGTTCCAGGCCGACACCGCGCCGGCGTTCGCGCGGCACCTCGAACGTCTCGAGGCGCAGGCCGGCGGCGCGCTGTCGGGCGTCGTGCTCGACCTGCGCAGCAATCCGGGCGGCCTGCTGAACGCCGCGGTGGAAGCCGCCGACGCGCTGCTCGACGACGGTGTCATCGTGGTGACGAAGGGGCGCCTCGCCTTCGCCAACGCGCGTTATCACGCCAAGCCCGGCGACCTCGCCGACGGCGCGCCGGTCGTCGTGCTCGTCGACGCCGGCACCGCGAGCGCGGCCGAAGTGCTGGCCGGCGCGCTGCAGGATCATCGCCGCGCGACGGTGATGGGCAGCCGCACCTTCGGCAAGGGCTCGGTGCAGACGGTGGTGCCGCTGGAGAACGGCGACTCGGTGAAGCTCACGACCGCGCGCTACTACACGCCGGACGGGCGCTCGATCCAGGCGCGCGGCATCCGGCCCGACATCGTGATCCGTGGCGAAGCCAGCCGCGGCCTGCGCGAGCAGGATCTGCCCGGCCACCTGCGCGGCGACGACGAAGCCGCGGACGGCTTCGCGATGGGCGAGGTGGTCGAAGGCGACGGCGCGATCCGCAAGGCGCTCGCGCACCTGAAACGCCGGGGCGCGCGCAGCGCCGACTGACGCGTCGCCTGCGCCTACGCGCGCGGCGAAGGCTCCAGCACGATCATCGACCGTTCGCCGGCGAGCGCCTGCGCGTGCATCGCCGCGTACAGCCGTTCCAGGTCGCGCGCGAACGCCGGCGGGTCGAACAGGCCGCTGTCACGCACCGCTTTCGCCACGCGTTCCCGCAGGGCGGCGCGGGCCGGCGCGTCGGCACCGAGCGCGATCGCGCGCGCCACCACGGCGTCGCGATCGGGCAGCACGCAGTCGTCGAGACCGGCCGCGTGCAGCACGCTCGCCGCCATCCGCGACACGAACGTGTCGCCGGGGCTCGTGAGCAGCGGCACGCCCGCGCGCAGCGCGTCGCTCGCGGTGGTGCCGGAGTTGTAGGGCCACGCGTCGAGAGCGATGTCCGCGAGCGCGAGGCGCGCGAGGTGCGCGTCGCGCGGTCGCATCGGCGCGAACACCAGGCGCGATGCGTCGACCCCGCGCGCCTGCGCCTGCAGGCGCAGGTTGCGGTCGCCTGCGGCGTCCTTCGGCGCCACCAGCCACAGCACCGCCGCGGGCACCCCGCGCAGCACCGCGCACCAGTCGTCCCACAGCCGCGGACCGATCTTCCACGTCTGCACGAACGCGCAGAACACGGGCGCGTGCTCCGGCAGCCCTTCGGAGGCGCGCGACGGCGGCGGCCGCGGTGCCGGCACGCCGCCCGGCTGGAAGCAGCCCGGCATCAGGGCGAGCGATTCGCTGAAATGCGCGGCGGTCGACGGCGGCGTCGCCACGGCGTCGCCGATCACGTAGTCGGCGAGCCGCGGTTCGCCGAGCGTCCCGATGTAGCCCAGCCAGTGCGCGATCGTCGGTGCCGGCCGGCGCGCGGCGATGCCGGGCCGGGCGTGTCCGGTGTAGCCGGCGAGATCGACCAGCACATCGATGCCGTCGGCGCGGATGCGCGCGGCGGCCGCGTCGTCGTCGAGCGTGTCCAGGTCGACGAAGTGTTCGGCTCCGGCGATCACCGCCGCGCGCCACGCGTCGCCCGGCGGCGGCGCTCGGTACCCATAGGCGGTGATTTCGACGCGCGCGCGGTCATGCGCGGCGATCGTTTCGGTGACGAGGTAGGCGACCGCGTGCTCACGGAAGTCCGGCGACAGGTAACCGATGCGCAGGCGCCGCCCGTCGGCGGGCACCGGCGACGCGGCCGGCGTGCGCATCGCGGCGCCCCACTGCGAGCGGCCGAACAGCGCGGCGGCGGCGCGCTGCCGCGCGGGCGTCGCTTCGTCGAGGGCGAGCAGCAGCGTCGGCGCGAAATCGCTGCGCGCGGCCCGCGCGAACGCGTCCAGCAGCGAGGCCGGCGTCGGCCCCGCGCCGTCGTCCCAGTCGGCGAGCTGCCGGCGCAGCTGCAGCGCCTCGCCATGGCTCTTCAGGTCGCCCGGGTCGAGCGCGAGGGCGCGGCGATACGCCTGAAGCGCGCGTTCGCATGGCAGAAGATGGCGGCGCTGCAGGACGCGGC
>CBIHMN010000215.1:0-4313 GCA_966211005.1 uncultured Arenimonas sp. | reverse complement strand
ATCATCCTGACCACCCACTACATCGAGGAAGCCGAGGAGATGGCCGACCGCATCGGCGTCATCAGCGGCGGCCGGCTGGTGGTCGTGGAGGAGAAGGCGGTGCTGATGCGGCAGCTCGGCCGCAAGCAGCTGACGCTGCAGCTCGCCGAGCCCCTGCCGGCCGTGCCGGAAGCGCTCGCCGGCCTGCCGCTCGAGCTCGCCGACGACGGCCACGCGCTGGTCTACACGTTCGACGCGCAGGCCGACGCCACCGGCATCGGCGCGCTGCTGCGCCGGCTCGACGAACTGGGCATCGTCCCCCGCGACCTGCACACGCACGAAAGCTCGCTCGAGGAGATCTTCGTCGATCTCGTCCACCGCGACCGGAGCGCCGCATGAACGCGCACGGCATCCGCGCGATCTACCGCTTCGAGATGGCGCGCACGTTCCGCACGATCACCCAGTCGATCGCCTCGCCGGTGCTGTCGACGTCGCTGTACTTCGTCGTGTTCGGCGCGGCCATCGGCGCGCGGATGGGCGACGTCGAGGGCGTGTCGTACGGCGCGTTCATCATCCCCGGCCTGATCATGCTGGCGCTGATGAACGAGAGCCTGTCGAACGCGTCGTTCGGCATCTACATGCCGAAGTGGGCCGGCACGATCTACGAGCTGCTGTCGGCGCCGGTGGGCTGGCTGGAAGTCGTGCTGGGCTATGTCGGCGCGGCCGCGAGCAAGTCGGTGATCCTCGGCGTGCTGATCCTCGTCACCGCGCGCTTCTTCGTCGACTACCAGATCGCGCACCCGGTGCTGATGGTGCTGTTCCTGCTGCTCACCGCGGCGACGTTCAGCCTGTTCGGTTTCGTCATCGGCCTGTGGGCCACCGATTTCCAGAAGCTGCAGGTGATCCCGCTGATGATCGTGACGCCGCTGAGCTTCCTCGGCGGCGCGTTCTATTCGATCGACATGCTGCCGCCGCTGTGGCAGAAGATCGCGCTGCTCAACCCCGTCGTGTACCTGATCAGCGGTTTCCGCTGGAGCTTCACCGGCCGCGGCGACGTCGACCCGGTGATCAGTTTCGGCGCGATCACGCTGTTCCTCGTCGCGCTGCTGCTGGCGGTGCGCTGGATCTTCCGCACCGGGTGGCGGTTGCGGAGCTGAGGGCTGCGGGACCGACCGGCATCGGGCATGCTGCTGCGGTCCCGCCGCCGGAGAAGACGATGCGCTACCTCGTGCCGCTGCTGTCCGCCATCCTGCTCGGCGTCCTGCCCGCCCCCCGGGCCGCCGCCGCCGACGCGCCGGTGCGATACGACGTCCGGATGTTCGGCGAATCGGCCGGCGCGCTCGTGTCGACGCCGGAAGGCGAGCACGCCTTCCGGCACGATTTCCACTACCGCAGCAACGGTCGCGGGCCGACGCTGGTGGAGCGGATCGCGATCGCTGCCGATGGCGGCTTCGCGCGCTATGCGGTGACCGGGCATTCCACCTACGGCGGCGCCGTCGACGAATCGTTCGTGCTCGCCGACGGCGCGGCGCGGTGGAAGTCCACCGCCGACGCCGGCGACGCGCCGGCGACCACGACGCCGCTCTACCTGCCGGCAAACGGCACGCCCGCGGCCACCGCCGCGCTGCTGTCGGCCGTGCTGGCGAGCCCGGGGCAGCGGCTGCCGGTGTACCCGGCCGGGGAACTGAGCGCGCGTGAACTGGAGCGGCGCACGCTCGTCGGCCCCGGGGGGCCGCGCGAGGTCGTGCTGGCCGCGCTGCTCGGCAACGGGTCGGCGCCCGAACTGCTCTGGCTCGACGCGAAGAGCGGCGCGCTGTTCGCGTTCCTGGTTCCGGATGCGCTGCAGCTGGTGGAGGAAGGCTGGGAAGCCCACGCCGCGGCGCTGGAGAAGGACCAGCAGGCGCGCGGCGAGGCGCTGCTCGCCGACTTCTCCGCCGGGTTCACGCACCGGCCCGACCGGCCGCTGCTGATCCGTGGCGCGCGCGTGTTCGACAGCCGCGACGCCACGCTGTCGGCCCCATCGGACGTCTATGTCGCCGACGGCCGGATCGCGGCGGTGATGCCGGCCGGGTCCACCCCGCGCGGCGACGTCGCGGTGATCGAGGCCGCCGGTCGCACGCTGCTGCCGGGCCTGTGGGACATGCACGTGCACTTCAGCGACTGGAGCGGGCCGCAGCACCTCGCGTCCGGCGTCACCTCGGTGCGCGACATGGGCAACGTCAACTCGCTGCTGCAGCGCGATCGCGCCAACATCGAAACCGGCCGGGCGATGGGCCCGAACGTGTTCGCCTACGGCGTGATCGAAGGCACCGGCGAAAACGCCAGCCGCGGCGATTTCATGGTCGCGACGCTCGACGAGGCGAAGGCGGCGGTGGACTGGTACGCGCAGCGCGGCTACCCGGGCATCAAGATCTACAACTCGTTCCCGCGCGAGCACCTCGCCGCGACGCTGGCGCACGCGCATTCGCTCGGGCTGCGCGTCGCCGGCCACGTGCCGGCCTTCCTGCGCGCCGAGGACGCCGTGCACGCCGGCTTCGACGAGCTGACGCACATCAACCAGGTGATGCTGAACTTCCTCGTCCGCGACGGCGACGACACCCGCACGCTGATGCGCTTCGAGCGGATCATGGAAGAAGGCGGCGACCTCGACCTGCAGTCCCCGGCCGTGCGCGGGTTCGTGGCGATGCTCGCGGCGCGCGGGATCGTCGTCGACCCGACGCTGGCGGTGTTCGAGGATTTCCACCAGCTCCCCGGCCAGGTCCATCCGAGCTACACGACGGTCATCGACCACCTGCCGGTGCCGGTGCAGCGCCAGCTGCGGACCAATACGTTCGACGTCACCGCGGACACCCACGCGCGCAACCGGCGCGGATTCGACCGGATGCGCGACCTCGTGGGCGAACTGCATCGCGCCGGCGTGACCCTGGTCGCCGGCACCGATTTCATTCCCGGCTTCACCCTGCACCGCGAACTGGAACTCTACGTCGAAGCCGGCCTGTCGCCCGGCGAAGCGCTGCGTACGGCGACATGGAACGCGGCGCAGGTCATGGGCGCCCTCGAGCGGCTCGGCTCGATCGAGCGGGGCAAGCAGGCCGATCTCGTGCTCGTCGACGGCGATCCGACGCAGGACATCGGCGTCATCCGTCGACCGCGGCTGGTGGTGCGGAACGGCGCGCTGTTCTACCCCGACGAGATCCACGCGGCGCTCGGCGTCGAGCCGTTCGTGCCTTCGGCGCGATTGCCGGGCCGCTGACCGTGGCTTCACCGTGCCGCGGCGTGCCCCGTGGCACGTTGTCGCCGGGGCATGCACGGAGCAACGGATGACGCTGGTTTCCAGCCTGGTGCGACGCACCGAAGGCGACCTGCGGCTGGCGACGGTGATCGCGGTCGCGGTGATCGTCGACGTCAGCCTGCTGCCGTTCGCGGTGTATCGCGCCGCGGTCGGCCAGTGGCTGCACGCGCTCGTCGACCTGCTGCTGGTGGTCGGCATCAGCGCGATCGCCGCGGTGGGCTGGCGACGCCGCGATGTTCGGGTGTGGGCGCCGCTGCTCGCGGCGTTCGCCAGCATCGGCTGCGTCGCGGCCGGCGACGTGATCGGAATCACCTCGATGTTCTGGACGCCGGCGGTGCTGGTGGGCAACTACCTGCTGGCGCCGCACCGGCTGGCGCTGATGCTTTCGCTGGGACTGATCGCCGGTCAGGCAGGCCTGCACCACGACAACCTGCCGGGCGCGCTGTCGGCGACGAGCTTCGTCGTCACGTCGCTGATGGTGCTGCTGGGTTCGCACGTCGCCGCGGCGCTGGTCGACACGCAGCGGCGCGCGCTGCAGGGACAGGCGTCGCGCGATCCGCTGACCGGCGTCGACAACCGGCGGGCGCTCGAGCAGGTGCTCACCGCGATCACCGTCGCCGACAGTCGGGCGACGCTGGCGCTGCTCGACCTGGACCACTTCAAGCGCGTCAACGACGACCACGGTCATGATGCCGGCGACGCGGTGCTCGTGCGCTTCGCGCAGCTGGTGCGCGCGACGACGCGGCAGAGCGACCGCTTCTTCCGCATCGGCGGCGAGGAATTCGTACTGGTGCTGCCGGGGTCGGACCGCACCGGCGCGCGCCGCGCGCTCGACAAGGTGCTCGCCGAAGTCCGCGCCGCGCTGCACAGCCCGGGCGCGCCGGTGACCGTATCGATCGGCGCCGCCGAGCGCCGGCCCGGCGAAACCGCCGCGGCCTGGATGTCGCGCGCCGACGCGGCGCTCTACGCCGTCAAGCGCGGCGGTCGCGACGCCGCCGCCTTCGCCCCCGACGCCGCGAGCCCCTTCGAGCACCCCCTCCCC
>CBIHMN010000214.1:0-4314 GCA_966211005.1 uncultured Arenimonas sp. | reverse complement strand
GCGCGCGGCCACGTCCTCACGGAGAACGACGAGCCGTGGGGCAATATGCAGATGGTGCTGTGGCGCCGGGATGCGGGCGTGGTCGAGGCGGGCAGCGATTCGCGGTGGAAGGGCGTGGGGAAGGGTGCGGCGTCGGCGACGATCCATCGATAGGGAAGTGCGCATGAAGCTCTGGTCGGTGCTCGGGAATTCGCAGAGGCTCGACGGCGGCGCGATGTTCGGCAACGCGCCGCTGGCGATGTGGAAATCGTGGATCGCGCCCGACGGGGAGAACCGCATTCCGCTCGCCTGCCGCGCGCTGCTCGCCAGTCCGCTGGACGGGAAGACGGTGCTGTTCGAGACCGGCATCGGCGCGTTCTTCGAGCCGAAGCTGCGCGAGCGCTACGGCGTGGTCGAGGAGCGCCACGTGCTGCTCGATTCGCTCGCGGCGGCCGGATTCGCGCACGAGGACGTCGATGTCGTCGTGCTCAGCCACCTGCACTTCGACCACGCGGGCGGCCTGCTGGCGCCGTGGGCGGAAGGCGAGGCGCCGCGGCTGCTCTTCCCGAACGCCACCTACGTCGTCGGCGCGCGCCACTGGGAGCGGGCGAAGCAGCCGCATCCGCGCGACCGCGCGAGCTTCATCCCGGAACTCGTCGGCCTGCTCGAAGCCAGCGGCCGGCTCGAACTCGTCGACGGCGAACACTGCGCCGCGCTCGGCGGGACCGTGCGCTTCCATTTCAGCGACGGCCACACGCCCGGCCTGATGCTGGCCGAGATCGTCGGCCCGCGCATCGTCGACGGCGCGCCGCACGGCGGTCTCGTGTTCTGCGCCGACCTGATCCCCGGGCGCGCGTGGGTGCATGTGCCGATCACGATGGGCTACGACCGCTATCCCGAAATGCTGATCGACGAGAAGCGCGCACTGCTGGAAGACGCGCTCGCCCGCGACGTGCATCTGTACTTCACCCACGACCACGGCTGCGCGCTGGCCCAGGTGACGAAGGACGCGAGGGGCCGCTTCGGCACCACGCACGAAGTGCCCGGACTCCACGCCCGCGACCTCGCCGCAACCCCGTAGGCGCGCCTTCAGGCGCGACCGCACTCCGGAGGATTCCCCGATGAACTGCCTGCTCCCGACCCTGGCCGCCACTCTGTTGTCCGTATTCTTGGCGCCCGTCGCGGCAGCCGCCGACTTCGGTGCGCCGATGCCCGACGGCGAAGCCCTCGACATCGCCGCCGCCGCATCCGGTGCCACGGCGCGCACTGGCGAACCGGCCCTCTACCGCGGCCGCATCACCGAGGTCTGCCGGAAGCAGGGCTGCTGGGTCGTGCTCGAGAGCGACGGCCACAGCGCCCGGGTGATGGCGAAGGACCATGGCTTCTCGGTGCCGGAGGATGCTTCCGGCGAAGCGATCGCCTACGGCGTGCTCGAGGTCGAGCCGGTCAGTCCCGAGCACGCGCGTCACCTCGTCGAGGACGACGGTGCCTCGGCCCCGGCGGCGCAGGAACTGCGCATCGTCGCCACGTCGATCCGCATCCTCTGAGCGCCGCCTTCCCGCGCCGGCGCTTCCTCCGGCTCGGCGGCGCGGCGGCGGGTGCCGGGGTCGGCCTGGCGCTCGGGTTCACGCCGCTGGGTTGCGCGCTGGCCCGCGCCAATCGCGCCGGACATCACGTCGACGGCTATGGCCCGCTGGCGCCGGTGCGCGACCTGGCCACCGGCCTGCCGCTGCTCGAACTGCCGGCGGGCTTCTCGTACCGCACGTTCGGCTGGGCGGGCGAGGCGCTGCACGGCGGGGTCGCGACGCCGTCGCGGCACGACGGCATGGGTATCGTCGCCGTCGACGGGGATGTCGTGACGCTGGTCCGCAACCACGAGATGGGGCGCGGCGATTCGTTCGCGCCGGCGGCCGCCACGTGGGACCCGCGCGCCGGTGGCGGCACGGTGACGCTGAGGTTCGACACGCGCCGCGGCGTCGCGGTCGATGCGTGCCCCTCGCTGTCGGGCACGATCTACAACTGTTCGGGCGGCATCACGCCGTGGGGCACGTGGCTGAGCTGCGAGGAGACCGTCGAAGCCGGCGGCGGCCCATCGTCGCGCTCGCACGGCTGGGTGTTCGAAGTGCCGGCGACCGGCATCGCCGCGGCCGAACCGCTGGTCGGCCTCGGCTGTTTCAAGCACGAAGCCGCGACCGTCGACCCGGCCGACGGCATCGTCTACCTGACCGAAGACCAGAAACTGCACGCCGGGTTCTACCGGTTCGTGCCGGCGAAGCGTGGTGACCTGCGTCGCGGCGGCCGGCTGCAGATGCTGCGCGCGGTCGGCGCGCCCGACCTGCGCCGGGGCCGAACGCCGGGCGAGCGCCTGCCGGT
This sequence comes from uncultured Arenimonas sp., assembly GCA_966211005.1. Lineage (GTDB taxonomy): Bacteria > Pseudomonadota > Gammaproteobacteria > Xanthomonadales > Xanthomonadaceae > Arenimonas. The sequence continues at coordinate 1,962 of CBIHMN010000214.1, read as the reverse complement.
GCGGTGGGTCGACATCGAACGCCCCGAACGCGGCGTCGATGACGCCGGCGGCGAATTCGGCGTGCTGGCGCAGGGCGTCGCCGGCGGCGCGTCGCTGTTCGTGCGGCTCGAAGGCTGCATCGCCGACCGCGACCGCGTCTGGTTCACGTCGACCAGCGGCGGCGACGCCGGCTGCGGCCAGCTCTGGGCGCTGCACCCGCGCTCGCAGGAACTCGAACTGGTGTTCGAGTCGCCGTCGCGCGATGTGCTCGACTACCCCGACAACCTCGTGCCGAGTCCGCGCGGCGGCCTGGTGATCTGCGAGGACGCGGAGGGCCGGCACCCGCAGCGCCTCTGGGGCATGACGCCCGGCGGCGGCCTCTTCGAGTTCTGCCGCAACGCGGTGCGCCTCGACGGCACGAAGGGGTTCACCGGCGATTTCAGCGCCGAGGAATGGGCCGGCACCTGTTTTTCGCCGGACGGTCGCTGGCTGTTCGCGAACCTCTACCGCCCCGGCCTGACGGTGGCGATCACCGGCCCTTGGCGTAGCGGCCTGATCTGACCGGTCCGGACCGCCCGCCGACGAACGGTGCTTGACAATTATTCGATAATTCTAAAAATATCGAACCATGGAATCCGACGACGCCCTCACCGTGCTTACCGCCCTGAGCCACCCGACGCGGCTCGCCGCGTTCCGCCTGCTCGTCGAAGCGGGGCAGGGCGGCCTGCCCGTCGGCGCGCTGCGCGAGCGGCTCGACGTGCCGGCGCCGACGCTGACCGCCCACCTGCATGTCCTGCGCGCCGCCGGCCTGGTACTCGACCGGCGCGAAGGGCGGGTCATCAACGTCCGGGCCGGATTCGGCCGGGTCGACGCGCTGGTCGGATTCCTGATGCGCAACTGCTGCGCCGGCGACGACGCCGGCGATTCCCTCGACTGCGGCCCGAAGACAGGCTGCGGACCCACCCGGAGCAAGCCCCGATGACCCGATTCCATGTCCACCTGAACGTCGCCGACCTCCCCACCAGCATCGCCTTCTATCGCGGGCTGTTCGGTGCCGAGCCGACCGTGGTCCACGGCGACTACGCGAAATGGATGCTCGACGATCCGCGCGTGAACTTCGCGATCTCGACGAAGGGCCGCGCGCCCGGCATCGATCATGTCGGCCTGCAGGTCGACGATGCGGACGGTCTCGCGCAGATCGGTGCGCGGCTCGCCGCCGCCGAGGCCGCGCTGATGCCGGAAGCCGGCGCCACCTGCTGCTACGCGCGTTCCGACAAGCTGTGGACCGAAGACCCGCAGGGCCTGCGCTGGGAAACGTTCCACACGCATGGCGAGGCGACGACGTACTACGCGGCCGGTGACGACGCGTGCGCCAGCGGCGCCGCGTGCGCCGCGCCGACGGCCCTGCCCGAAGCGGTCGCGGCGTCCGCGCCGGCGGACAAGGCGGCGCTGAAGGCGGCCTGCTGCGGCCCGGCATCGGCGTGCTGCTGATGGCCAGCGCCATCGCCGAAGCCACCGCCGCGGACCGCGCGGCGATCGGGGCGCTGCTCGCCGCGAACGCGCTGCCGACGGACGACATCGCCACCGCGCCGCTGCGTTTCCTCGTCGCCCGCGAGGACGACGCGCTCGTCGGGGTCGTCGGTCTCGAACGGCACGGCGAGGCGGCGCTGCTGCGCTCGCTCGCGGTGCGCGCCGACCGGCGCGGCCACGGCCTCGGCGACGCCCTGCTGCGCGCGGCCGAACGCGCCGCGCGCCGCGGCGGCATCGGCGAGCTCGTGCTGCTGACGACCACCGCGGCACCGTTCTTCGCTGCGCGCGGTTACCGCCCGATCGACCGCGAAGCGGTGCCGGCCGCGCTGCGCGACAGCGCCGAGGTCCGGTCGCTGTGCCCGGCGAGCGCGACCGTGATGCGCAAGGCGCTGCCGGCGCCGCGGCGTTTCCTGTTCGTCTGCGTCGAGAATTCCAATCGCAGCCAGATGGCC
>CBIHMN010000213.1:0-4315 GCA_966211005.1 uncultured Arenimonas sp. | reverse complement strand
CCGCCCACGCGACGCCGCCGACCGAAAGCGCCCGGATCGCGAGATGCGCGCCGAGCGGCCGCAGCCGGCGCCGCAGCGAGGCGAGGTCGACCTCGAGCCCGGCGAACAGGAACAGCGCCGAGATGCCGAACGTCGACAGCCACGCGACCAGCGGATCGTGCGCGCGCGGGCCCCACGCGAGCATCGCGCCGACGCCCATCGCCAGGCAGGTGAGCGGCGCCGGGATGCGGAACCGCTGCAGCGCCCGCGGCAGCACCAGCAGCGCGAAGAACAGCAGCAGGTAGACGACGTCGTTGTTCACCGCGCGCAGGGTCGCGGGTGCGGCGTGCACGGACCGCGATTGCGCGGACCTGCGTGCTAGCCTCCGCGCCGATGGATTCCCTGACCCAGATCGCGCTCGGCGCGACCGTCGCCGCGATCGCCGTGCCGGCCTCCCACCGGCGCGCGGCGCTGCTGGCGGGCGCCGCGCTCGGCACCGTTCCCGACCTCGACGTGATTCCGCTGCACTGGCTCGCCGCCGACCCCGTCGCCAACATGACATGGCACCGCGGGCCGTCGCATTCGCTGCTGGTGCTGCTGCCGCTCGCGGTCGTGCTGTGGGCGGTACTGCGGACACGCGGCGGGCGCGTGGCCGAGGCGCCGCGGGCATGGCTGGCGGCGATCGTGCTGGCGCTGTGCACGCACCCGCTGCTCGACGCGTTCACCGTGTACGGCACGCAGCTGTGGTGGCCGCTGCCGGTGGCGCCGGCGATGTGGTCGAGCGTGTTCATCATCGACCCGCTGTACACGATGCCGCTGCTGGCCGGCGCGCTCGCGGCGGCGTGGTCCGGCGCGCGGGCGGCGGCGGGGCGGGCGCTGATGATCGGGCTCGCGCTGTCGACCGCGTACCTGGGCTGGTCGCTCGCCGCGAAGGCGCTGGTGGAGCGCGATGTCGCGCGCGCGCTGGCGGGCAGCGGACTGGAGGCGGCGCCGCGGTTCTCGGTGCCGATGCCGTTCCAGACACTGCTGTGGCGCGTGGTGGTGATGACGCCGGACGGCTTCCTCGAAGGCGAGCGCTCGCTGGTCGCCGATCGCGGGCCGATCGCGTTCCGCGCGTATCGCTCGGACGTCGACGCGCTCGCGGCGGCCGCTCGCGTCGACAATCCGGCGCTGCGTCGGTTGCTGTGGTTCAACCGGGGCTTCGTCAAGGCCGAGGTGCGCGACGGGCAGCTGGTGCTGAGCGACCTGCGGATGGGGGCCGAGCCCGATTACGGTTTCCGGTTCGCGGTCGCCGAGCGCGACGGCAGCGGCGGCGGGTGGCGGCCGATGGCGCCCGAGCAGCTCGAATGGCCGTGGAGCGCGCGGCGCCGGCTCGGCGAGTTGTGGCAACGTATCTGGACGCCGCCCGCGCCGGAGCCGCCATGAGCCAGCGACCGTTCGACCTGTCCTCCCTGCCGCCGGAAATGCGCCGCGCGGTCGAGCAGCAGCTGGCGAAGCTGCCGCCGCAGGCGCGCGAGAAACTGCTGCGCGAGGGTTCGCCGCTGCTGGAGAAGATGCTGACGAAGCTGGTCGGCACCGACCCGCCGCCGCTGCCGGCGAATGCCGCGCGGCAGGCGCGGCAGGCCGCCGGCCACGCCGCGCAGCATGTCGCCACGGCGCGCGAGCACGCGGCGGAAGCCAGGCGCCTCGTCACCCGCATCGCGCCGAAGGGCCACTACAACGCGACCGTGCGCCCGGGCGACAGCATCGGCGGCGGCCGCCTGCTGATGTGGGTGCTGGCGGCGGCGGTGCTGATCGCCACGTTCTGGCGCTAGAAGGAACGCGAGAGCTGCAGGTCCCACGCGTGGCGCACGCGATGCATGCTGTCGGCCCGCACGGGCCATGCGCTGGAGGCCGAGAGCGCCCACCGGTCCGCGAACCGCCAGCTGGCGCCGAGGCCGGCGAGCACGTAGTTGTGGCGCAGCAGCTGGTCGTGGTGGTGCCACAGCTCGGAGCGCGGCACCTGGCCGGCGAGGTCGGCCGGGGTGATGCCGTTGCTGTAGCGCGCGTTCGCGAACGCGTCCAGCGACCACGCCGGCGACAGGTCCCAGCGCGTCGACAGCCGGTAGTGGTGCTTGTCGAGGTTGCGCCCCAGCACTTCCTCGACGAATTCGTAGCTGTAGCCGGCCGACCAGTGCAGGTTCGTGCGGCCGAAGCGGCGCGACACGTCGGCGCCGACGCGCAGCTTGCGCAGGTGGCGACCGGGCGCCGCGCTCGCGAAATACGTGTAGTCGTGGCTCGGCCACGTCAGCACCGCGTGCGGGCGCACGTCGAACCCGTGCCAGTGGCCGAGATACGTGACGCCCAGCTGCCAGTCCTGCCAGGCGCCGTGCCAGTCGCCGTCGTCGAGGAACTCGCCGTCGTAGGGCGCCGCCAGCCGCGCCGGATCGTGCAGGCCCGGGTCGCCGAGCGAACGCTTGACGATGTACGGCAGCGACAGGTGCACGCTCCAGTGTTCGGCGAAGCGGTAGTCGAGCGCGAGCAGCAGGTTGCGCGTGTCGGTGCGCACGCCGGGGCCGGCGTCGCCGTCGCCGTCGACACCGCCGTCGGTGTAGACCGACTGGAAACCGACGGTGACGCGGCCGCGGTCGCCTTCGGCGCCGGAGGGGGTGTCGAAGTCGAGGCCGTCGAGCCCGGCGGCGCCGGCACGCCCCGGCATCGCCGCCGACGCCAGTGCCAGCACGCCGGCGGCGGCGAGCCCGAGCGCGATCGTCGCCACGGTCAGTTCTTCAGCAGCCGGTTGATCGCGCCGAGCCACGTGCCCAGGCTCGCGCTGCCGCGCACGTAGCGGCGGTTGCCGTCGGACGCGGTGCGCGCCGGCGCGCCGGGTACGACGCGCAGCTGCCGTGTCGAGGCGACCGCGGTGGTGGCCAGCGCGCCCGCGTACTCGTCGTCGACCACGACCACGTCGAACGGCTGCTTCGCCAGCGCGTCGCCGAGCTGGCCGGCATCGGTGACGACGGTGACGCGGTGGCCGGCGCGCGCCAGACCGCGGTAGACCGCGATGCGATCCTCGGTCGCGTCCGCGTCGGGTTCGTAGACCAGCACACTGGCGGGACGCGGCGCGAGGTAGCCGTCGTACCGCAGCGCGTCGCCGAGGCTGAAAATGCCCTCGCCGCAGGCCTGCGCGGGGAGGGAGAACGCGGCGGCCAGTGCGGTCGCGAGGCAGGTGGCGGGCAGCGGGCGGGTGCGCATGGCGGTCTCCTCGGGTGGGTTCACTGGCTGTTACGGAAATTGCCGCCGGCGATGACAGGCGCCGGCGCCGGGATCACCGACATCGCGAACAGCTGCGTCGTGCCGGCGGGGCTGCGCAGGTCGACGCAGCGCACCGCGCGGCCCGGTTCGGGATTGGCCAGGCGCGGCGCCGCGGCGGCCGCCTGGCGGAACCCCGTCGCCGCGCGCGGCGCGCGGGCGACGTAGGCGAACGGCACGTCCTGGTCGTTCTCGCCGTAGCCGGGCAGTTCCACCGTCGCCCGCAGCGGCACCGTGGCCATGCCGCCGTCGACGTAGTGGAACTCGAGTTCGGCGAGCCGCCGCGGGCCGTCTTCCGGCGTGCGCAGCGCCGACAGCAGGAACGGCTGCACGGCGGCGATCGCCGGCACGGGAACCGGCAGGCATTCGCCGGTTCCGTCCGCCCCGACGACGACGATGCCGCGGATGTCGAACCGCGTGCCGGCGAAGCGCTGCAGCCCGGCCGCCCACGGACGCAGGAACGGTTTGGTGCCGGCGCTGCTGGACTGCACGCTGTCGGGCGCCAGGTCGTATACGCGGGTCAGGTCGAGCGCGGTGTCGGGCGTGGCGGCCGCGCGCGCGGGGATCGCGACACCGTCGAGTCGCGCGGTCCCGGCGGCGGGGATCGCCGGTCGCGGCGCGGCGTCGCGCCACGCGCCCGGATCCTGCGCGCGCAGCGCCGCGCGCTGCGCCGGCGACGGCAGGTGCAGTTCGCGCGGCATCCGCGTGTCGGCGGTGAGCCACGTGCGCTGCAGCGCGAGCGCCGCGTCGTCGATCGACGGCGGCGCGATCGGCCAGCGTGCGGCGCCGTGCACGGTCCGCGCGACCAGCACGCTGTCGTCGGGCGCGAACACGAGGTCGAAGATGCCGTCGTGCGGCCGGCCACCGAGCCGCAGCGGCGCACCGACGGGGGTGCCGTCGGCCGCATGCAGCTGCACGCGCTGCCGCGCCGCCACCGCGATCAGCGACCGCCCGGCATTGATCGCCACCGCGCCCATCGCCGCATCGTCGGGGTCGATCTCGCGCGCGACCGAACGCGCGTCGCCGTCGTCGCCGACCACCACAT